>JAYKGS010000028.1:0-11285 GCA_035284945.1 Synechococcus sp. | reverse complement strand
GTGACCGAGCGCGAGAGCTGGATCCTCGACAACGCCGACAGCAACCCGGGCCTGAGCATCGAGGCCAACGCCCGCATGGTGGACCCCGGCTACGACGCCCTCACCCCCGAGAAGAAGGAAGCGATCTGCGCTGAAGTACAGGGTGTGCTCGACGCCATCGGCAGCAGCCACGGCAACGGCCAGTGGAAGCAGATGGTGATGGTGGACGACCGCATCGCCGACAGCATCTTCCAGCAGATCCAGACGCGCCCGGCCGACTACTCGATCCTGGCCACCCTCAACCTCAACGGCGACTACATCTCCGATGCCGCCGCCGCCGTGGTGGGCGGCCTGGGCATGGCCCCCGGCGCCAACATCGGCGACAGTGCCGCCATCTTCGAGGCCACCCACGGCACCGCTCCGAAGCACGCCGGCCTCGATCGCATCAACCCCGGCTCGGTGATTCTCTCTGGCGTGATGATGCTCGAATTCATGGGCTGGCAGGAAGCAGCCGACCTGATCACCGCCGGCCTCAGCGCCGCCATCGCAGGGCGGGAGGTCACCTATGACCTGGCCCGGCTGATGGAGCCGCCGGTGGAGCCGGTGAGCTGCAGCGGCTTCGCCGACGCCGTGATCAAGCACTTCGGGGGGTGATCAGCCAGCCAACCGAGAGCGACGGCAGGCAGACTGACACCATGAATCTGCCCGGCCTACCTGCTGGGGCCACGGACCCCTGCGTTCACTGCGGCTTCTGTCTGCCCACCTGCGCCAGCTATCGGGTGCTGGGCACGGAGATGGATTCACCGCGGGGCCGCATCCACGCCCTCAAGGCGATCGCAGCCGGCGAGCTGGAGCTCGACGCCACCGTGGCCAGCCACTTCGACAGCTGCCTGGGCTGCTTCGCCTGCGTCTCCGCCTGCCCGTCCGGGGTGCGCTACGACCAGCTGATCGAAGCCACCCGGCCCCAGCTGAATGCCCCGGAGCTGCGCACGCCGGCCCAGCGGGTCTTCCGGCGGCTGCTGTTCAGCCTGCTGCCCTACCCCCAGCGGCTTCGGGCCGTGCTGGCACCCCTGCGCGCCTACGCCGGCACCCCCCTGCAGACCCTGGCGCGCCGCAGCGGCCTTACCCGCCTGCTGGGGCCGCAGCTCGAAGCCATGGAGCGGCTCCTGCCCCCCCTTGCCCACGAAGCCTTCGGCAACAACTTCCCTACGGTGATACCGGCCCAGGGTGAACGCCGGGCCCGGGTGGGGCTCCTGCTGGGCTGCGTGCAGCGAGTATTTGATCCGGCAGTGAACCAGGCCGTGGTGGAGGTGCTCAGCGCCAACGGTATCGAGGTGGTGATCCCTCCCGATCAGGGCTGCTGTGGCGCGGTTACCCACCACCAGGGCGAACTGGACCAGACGCACCGGCTGGCCGCCGCCGTGATTGACAGCTTTGCAGCCGTGGCAGCCCCGGGGCGACCTGGCGGAGGGGAGCCGCTCGATGCGGTCCTGGTGGCTGCCTCCGGCTGCGGCCACACCCTCAAGCACTACGACGAGATCCTGGCCGCCGATCCGGCCTGGGCCCAGCGCGGCAGCGCGTTTGCCTCCCAGGTGCTGGATGTGCACCAGTTCCTGCAGCGCCTGGGCCTGAGCAAAGCCTTCCGGGCCCGCCTGGCACCCGTGCCCCACCCCGACGGCAGCCCCGCGACCGCCGAGCGGCCGCTGGCGGTGGCCTATCACGATGCCTGTCACATGTTGCACGGCCAGGGCATCAGCGCCGAGCCCCGGGCCCTGCTGCGCCAGATCCCCCACCTGCTGCTGCGGGAGGCCAGCGAGGCCGGGGTGTGCTGCGGCAGCGCCGGCATCTACAACCTGGTGCAGCCGCTGGAGGCAGCGGAGCTCGGCCAGCTAAAGGCGGCGGATCTCGGTGCAACCGGCGCCGAACTGGTAACCAGTGCCAACATCGGTTGCACCCTGCAGCTTCGCCGCCACTTGGCCGAGCAGGAACGACCGCTCCCGGTGCTCCACCCAATCGAGCTGCTGCGGCGCAGTTGGCAGGCTGGCGATGGCCCATAGGCGGGCCTCCAGCTCCAATGGCTGACCACCCCCCAGGCAGGCTCCTGAATATTCTGGGCCTGGGCTTCGGCCTGGCCGGAGCCGTGGGCGGCACAATCGGCGCTGGCATCCTGCGAACCCCTGGGTTGGTGGCAGCCCAGCTGCCCTCAGCGCCCCTGGTGCTGGGAGCCTGGCTGGGGGGAGGTGTCTATGCCCTGCTGGGGGCGATCTGCGTAGCCGAACTGGCAGCCAGCCTGCCCCGGGCGGGAGGCTGGTATGTGTATGCGGAGAGGGCCTTCGGACGCCGGGCAGGGTTCCTGGCGGGCTGGACCGACTGGCTGGCCCACTGCATCGGCCTGGCCTGGGTGGCCACCACCGTGGGGGAATACGGCCTGGCCCTGCTGCCTGCTCCCTGGCAGCTGATGCCCCTTGGATCCCAGGGCCTGGCCATGGTGGCGATCGGTCTATTCACTCTGATCCAGCTGCGGGGCCTGCGGGCCGGCAGCGCCAGCCAGGAACTGCTCAGCCTGATCAAGGCAGCGGCCTTACTGGCCCTGGTGACGGCATGCTTTCTCCTGCCCTCCCAGACCCAGCTCGGCGGTGGATCCGTCCCCCCGGAGCCCGCAACCATCCCCTCGTGGCAGCACCTGACCCTGGCTGGCGTGCTGGCCCTGCAAGCGGTGATCACCACCTACGACGGCTGGGCCAGCCCGGTGTACTTCGCTGAAGAGTTCAGCGACCCTGGAAGGAATCTGCCCCGCTCCCTGATCGGCGGGGTGCTGGCTGTGATGGCGCTGTATCTGCTGATCAACCTGGCCCTGCTACACGTACTGCCGATCGCCCAGTTGGCCGACTCAATTCTGCCAGCCGCCACCGCGGGACGGGCCCTGGCCGGAGCCCTGGGGGGAAACCTGATCACCGCAGTTGCCCTGGTATCACTGCTGGGGTTGATCAACACCGTGGTGATGGCGGCCCCGCGGATCCTCTATGGCCTGGGCCGTGATGGCCTCGTACCTGATATCGCCGCCAGGGTGAATGGGGGCGGCACGCCGACCGTTGCCCTGCTGCTGACCAGCGGCGCCGCGGCGGGCCTGGTGCTGGCGGGCTCCTTCGAGCGGCTGCTGGCCATGGGGGCATTGCTCTACGTGTGCCTGCCCCTGGCAGGCATCGCCGCCCTGGTGGCCCTGCGCCGCCAGGAACCGGAGCTGCCGCGGCCATTCCGCTGCTGGGGCTATCCCCTGACACCCCTGCTGGTGGCGCTGGTGTCACTGGCCTTTCTGGTGGGGGCTGTGGTCAGCGACTGGGTTGACAGCCTGGCCGCCCTGGCCCTGGTGGCGGTTGGCTACACCGTATCTAAGGGCGGAAGTCAAGCCCCTCCATGAGCCGCCAGGCCTGGCACAAGGTGCCCCAATCCCCCAGATTGCCGGGGAAGGTGAGCACCGGCAATCTGGCCACGCCGGCCTCCGCTGGTGTCAGCACCAGGGAAAGACCCGGCAGCAGCTGACCCTGCAACTCCACTGCCGCCAGGCCCAGGCCCTCGGCGAGGAGGGCGTGGGTGGTAGTGCCCCCCTTGCTGATCACGTAGCCCAGCTGGGGAGTCACCTGCCCCACCAACCGAGCCATCAACGCCGCCAGACCATCCCCGAGCCGACGGCGCGCCACC
This sequence comes from Synechococcus sp., assembly GCA_035284945.1. Taxonomy (GTDB): domain Bacteria; phylum Cyanobacteriota; class Cyanobacteriia; order PCC-6307; family Cyanobiaceae; genus Cyanobium_A. The sequence goes on along the minus strand of JAYKGS010000028.1, from coordinate 7,607 downwards.
GGCGACCCGCAGGGATATGCGCCCCTGCTGGTGAAGAGCACCGGGGTGCACCCGGAAGCGAGGATCGACCTCAGCTCGAGAAGCCAGTCCTGCTCCAGGCTTGCCAGCAGGGGGCCGGGCAGGGGGCCCTCCAGCACCCTCGCCAGTCGGGCCACTGGCAATTCCATGCCGGTGCAGTCCGACTCGGCCAGCAGCGCTGCCAGTTGGGCATCGGCCAGAGGCACGTGGGAGCCCACCACCACAAGGCCACCCAACGGCTCGCCGTCGCGGCCTCGGCGGCGCAATGCCACCAGTTCGGCACCAGCAAGGGGCTGGGGCGGCAGGGCTGCCAGGGCCTGAATCCAGCTGGCCGCCGACTGGGCCAGCACAGGCCTGGGGGAGGCACGCACCACCCTGGCCAGGGCGGCAAGTTGCTGGGGCCGCTCGGCATCGACCGCTACCACCGGCTGACCGACAAGACCATCCAGCCATCGGGCCAACTCCTGTCCCCCATCCTCGATTGCCCGGCTGAGCCTGGCGGCTTCGAGGCCCTGCACCTGGGAAGCCAGGATGCGGCCGCCACTCTTCTCCTCCACCCAGGCCGGCAGGTAGCTGGTGGTGAAGGCGAATAGGCCATCGCGTGCAAAGGGCGTTTCATGCACGGGCTGACCATGCAAAAGCTGGACGCCCGCCACGGTGGTGCGGCCCCCTTCCAGAAACGCCGGCACCAGCAGGGTGGCGGCAAACGGGCCAAGCTCCGCAGCAATCACATCCAACTCCAGCGGGAAGTGGCCCCGCAGGGTGGAATCGCCGCGACTCACCAGCCACCAGCGCTCGAGGCCGGCCACCGCCAGCGCCGCCGTCAGGGACCGGCAGATTTCACGCACCCGCTCCGCCGCGGCCTCAGGCGCCAGCGCCCTGGTGTTGGTCAGCAGAAACAGCAGTGGCGATGGGTGCTCCAGTCCGGTGGCCAAGGAGGCCCGATCCCAGCGCAGCAGCAGGGGACAGCTGTGCACGGTCTGGGAGCCGGTTGGGTCATCGTCAAGAACGATGATCTTGAAGTTGGCCGCCATGGCACCATCCTGCCGTGATCACCCCTGAGCCCGGCGAACTTGAGGAGCTGGTGCGCGAGCTGCACCGGCAGGCAGCTCCCTGGCAACCGGCCGGGCTGGGCAGCCGCCTCAGCTGGGGCCCCCCGCCGGAACATGGCGGCGCGACCGTGAGCTGCAGGAAACTGCAGGGGATCGTGGAGCACAGTCCGGGCGACTTCACGGTGACGGTGCGGGCCGGCACACCGCTTGTGGAGCTCCAGGCTGAGTTGGCACACCACAGGCAGTGGTTAAGTCTGGACTGGCCCTGGGGCAGCGGCCCCGACGGCCAAATGGCTGGGAGCATAGGTGGCCTGGTGGCCCGTGGCTTGGCCGGCGGCCTGCGCCAGCGCTATCTGGGCGTGCGCGACCAGCTGATTGGCATCGAGCTGGTCCGCGCCGACGGCACCCGCGCCCGAGCCGGCGGCAAGGTGGTCAAAAATGTGGCTGGTTACGACCTCATGCGCCTGTTCACCGGAAGTTGGGGCGCCCTGGGCCTGATCACCAGCCTCACCCTGCGCACCCTGCCGGAGCCGCCGCAGCGACGGGGCCTGTGGCTGAGCGGCTCCCACCGGGCCCTGGGCGAACTGGCCCGCTGGCTGCTCGGGTCGAGCCTCAGCCCCGAGCGGATCGACTGGTGGCGCCCTGGCGGGGCCGCCTTTGAGCCGGCCACCGGGCTGCTAATCAGCCTGGCCAGTATCAACACCGCTACCCTCGCAGACCAGATCGCCAGCATTTGCGCCAACTGCACCTCGCTCGGCATCGCTGCCCTTCCCCTTGACCCGGCCGACCTCCAGGCTCAGGTGGCCCAGGGGCTGGGCCCGGGCCCCGAAGCCAGCGATTGGCTGCTGCGTCTGGCTGTGCGCCCCAGCCAGGGGCCAGCCCTGATGGCCGAGCCAGCCCTGGCCCAGCTCCCCCTGTGCCTTGGCGCCGGCAGTGGACTGGGCGTCTGTTGGGCCTCAGCGGCGGAGCTGCCGACCTACCGGGTGGAGGCCCTGCGGCGCCTCTGCCACCAGTGGGGCGGCTACCTGACGGTGCTGCGCCAACCTTCTACCAGCCAGCTGCCTGCCTGGGTCGATGCCCCCGCCCGACCGATGATCGAGGCGATCAAGCGGCAGTTCGACCCTGCCCAGCAGCTGGCTCGCGGGCGTCTGCCAGGGGTGCAGCCGCCTGCTCGCCGGAGCCAGGCTCCAGATTGAGCCCGGCAAGCCACTCCAGCAGGGCCCCATTGACCTGGTCCGGCACCTCGTCATGGGGGCAATGGCCAGCTTCCAACACCACCTCCGTGGTGGCAGCGGGGGCGTGGCGCTGAAAGGCCCCACGACGACCGGCGGCATTGATCCAGGGATCGCGGATGCCCCAGAGCAGCAGCAGGGGGCAGACAAGTTCGGAAAACAGTTCATCAAGGGGTTGGCCCCTTGGGATGTCGAACACGCTGCGGAACACGCCGAAAGCCCCAGGGTCGAGAGAGGGCCTGCGAATCGCCTCCACCAGCGCATCGTCCACATTGGTCTTGTCGACGTACACCTGGTTGAGGGTGCGTCGGATGGTGGCCGGCCGGCGCAGGTTCTCGAAGATCAGCCTTTGCAGGAGGGGACTTTTCAGCAGGGCTCCGCCGATTGTCTGGCGGGCGATGGCAGCCCAGCCCCTGGGCGGGACCTGCTCATCGCTGAACGGCCCGGCCGCATTCAGAAGCACCACGCCGGCCGCCTGGTTTCCCAGGGCCGCTCCGGCGGCCAGGGCGGAAAAACCGCCCAGGGAATTGCCGACCAGCACGGTGGGCCGGCCGATGCGCTCGGCCACGTAAGCAGCCAGCTGGTCGCGCCAGAGGGCGCCTCCATAGGCCAGCTCCGCCGGCTTGGCGCTGCGGCCGAAGCCCAGCAGGTCGAGGGCGTGCACCTCATGGCGCTGGGAAAGCACCGGGATGTTGTGGCGCCAGTGGTCTGTGGAGGCGCCGAACCCGTGCACCAAGAGAATCGCTGGCCCTTGAGGGTCGATGGGCGCCGCCGTGACGACATGAACGGCATGGCCGGCGTAACTCCAGGGTTGGGGGTTAGACAGGCAGGGCACCATGGGGGTCACCGGGCTGGTCGATGCTAGGGAGATCTGCGGCCTGCCATTGCTCTCCACCAGCCCCGACTGGACCCCGTTCCTGCCGGGAGTCGCCCTCTGGGCGCTGGCGCTCTACCTACCCCTGAGCCGCCCCCTGGGCCGGCTGGAGGAGACCCTGGCCGCAGGTCCCCTGCCCGGTGCCGCCCAGCAGCTGCTGCTGGTGCTCAGCAGCCTGATGCTGGCCCTGGCGATCGGCCTGCTGGCCGACCTGGGCCTGAGCTGGGCCCTCGGCCCTGACTGGGCCAGCAGCCTCGGCCTGATCGCCGCTGGCTGGGGCCTGTTCACAGCCCTCGCCAGTCGAGCCAGGGAAGGTGGGGAATGATCGCCGGGGTGCCCGCCCGGTAGGCGAGGTAATCGGGATGGACAGCCTCCAGGGCACGCTCCTCCCGCCTGGCCTTGCCCCCCAGCACGGCGCAGAGGCCCAGCAACAGGGCAAGGTGAAGCACACTCCCGAGGGCAAGGCACACCCCCAGGGAGCACAGCAGAATCGCCTGATAGAGGGGGTGGCGACAGCGGCCGTAGGGGCCGGTGGTGACCAGGGCCGCACCGGGAATCGGATCGGGCAGGGGGGTGAGGCTGGAGCCCAGCCCCCAGAAAGCCTGACCCGCCAGCCCCAGCCCCAGCAGAAACAGCCCTGCTCCACCGAGGGCCAGCGGCAGGGGCCAGGCGTAACCCCATGCCCCTGGAGCAGGCCAGGGCGGCAGCAGGTGGGAGGCGATCAGAGCAAGCTGGGCCAGCAGCCACCACTCCCCGTGGCGGTTGTCCAGCCAGCCACCCCAACTGAGGCCCCATCGCTGCAACCAGCCGCCCCCGGGGCGCTCAGGTTGGAATTTCGGCGAGCGGATCAAGTTCGGGGCCTCCAGCACTGCCTCCCAGCACCAGTCTGAGCAATATCGGCGCCAGGAAGGTGGTGCCGATCACCATCAGCAGGATGGCGGCCTCCAGGGACCTGGTGAGCAGGCCGGCCTGGGTGCCCAGGCCCAGGAAGATCAGGCCCACCTCGCCCCGGGGCATCATCCCCAGGCCCACCACCAGCCGGTTGGTCTTCTCCCTACTGAAATAGCTCCAGCCTGCAGCAACTTTGCCGACGATGGCCACTGCGAGCAGAAAAGCGGCAACTATCAGACCCTCCCGATTGTCGGGATTGAACGGGTTGAGCACGGACAGATCCATGCCGGTGCCGATCAGCACGAAGAAGATGGTGGCAAACAGGGCCACCAGCGGTTTGACCGTGTCCTGAATGGCATGGGTGTGCTTGGAGGCGCTCAGGATCAGGCCCGCGGCAAAGGCCCCCAGGGCCGCTTCCAGGCCTATGGCCTGGGCCACAAAGCAGCAGAGCGACAGCACTACGAAGGCCGCCACCACCACCTCGCCAGGGGCCTTGAGCCTGTCGATGATCCAGTCGAAACCCGGTGCCGCGGTGCGGCTCAGGAAGAGGGCCGCCGCCACAAAAACCCCTGCTGCTGCTACCAACTTGAGGATCGGACCAGGACTGAAGCCCTCTCCACCGGCCAGGCTCACCACCACCGCGAGGATCACGATGCCAAGGATGTCATCCAGCACTGCCGCGCCGATCACGGTCTGGCCCTCGCGGGTACGCAGAAACTTCAACTCACCGAACACACTGGCGGTGATGCCGATACTGGTGGCGGTCATCGCCGCCCCTGCAAAGATCGACGGAATCAAGGCCACGTGAAAGAGGTAGTAGAGGCCCGCAGTGCCGAGGGCGAAGGGAAGCACCACTCCAGTCACTGCAACCGTGGTGGCCTGGGCACCCACCGCAACCAGCTCGTCGAGCTCGCTCTCCAGACCGGTGAGAAACAGCAGGGCGAACAGGCCGATCTCGGAAACGGCGGCCAGATTCGGGAAGGTCTCGGTGTAGATCTCCTGCACCGTTTCGGGAGCAAGATCAGCCAGGGAGCTGAGCAATCCCAGCCCCCAGCCGCTGAGCTGGGCCTGGGTTTCAGGCGGCACGATCAGGTGCAGACCGGACACTCCGATCAGCACGCCGGCGACCAGCTCACCCAGAATTGTGGGGAGCTGGACCCGCACCATCAACTCAGCCAGCAGGCGCGCAGCTACAAAAATGACCAGAAACTCCCCTACTGATATGAGAGTTTCAGCCACCTCGGACTGATGACTGCCGATTTCGAGTAGCAGCGCAGGCAGGCCCATGGGAAAAGTGCGTGGCAGGGATTCTGGAGAGGACCCATCCAGAAAATGGGAAATCCCAATAAGGGATGGCCCATCTTTACCCGGGCTTAATGCTGCTGCACAGCAGCCATGGCTACGGTAAAAATCTGGAAAAAGTGCATCGGGCATGGCAGCAACGATGACCCTGGACCAGCTGCAGCTTCTGGATGGCTGGTGGCGGGCCGCCAACTACCTTGCGGTGGGCATGATCTACCTGAGGGCCAATCCCCTGCTGAGGGAGCCGCTGCGGCCCGAGCACATCAAGAACAGGCTGCTGGGGCATTGGGGCTCAAGCCCGGGTCAGGCTTTCATCTGGACCCATGCCAACCGCATAATCCGGGACCACGACCTCAGCATGATCTACCTCTCGGGGCCAGGCCATGGCGCCCCGGGAGTGCTGGCCCCCACCTACCTCGATGGCTCCTACAGCGAGATCTATCCCGACAAATCCACCGACGCCGAGGGGCTTGGGCGCTTCCTCAAGCAGTTCTCCTTCCCCGGTCACATCGGCAGCCACTGCACCCCCGAAACGCCCGGCTCCATCCATGAGGGCGGTGAGCTGGGCTATGTGCTGTCCCATGCCTGCGGTGCGGTCTTTGACAACCCGGAGCTGATCGCCATCGCCTGCGTAGGCGACGGCGAGGCGGAAACCGGCCCGCTGGCCACCAGCTGGCACATCAACAAATTTCTCAACCCGGCCAGCGACGGCACCGTGCTGCCGGTGCTCCACCTCAACGGCTACAAGATCGCCAATCCCACCCTGCTGGCCCGCATCCCCAAAGCGGAGCTGGAGAGCCTGCTGCGCGGCTACGGCTGGGAGCCCTTGTTCGTGGAGGGCAGCGAGCCGCTGGCCATGCACGCCGCCATGGCCGCGGCCATGGACAACGCAATCGAGCAGATCCAGCAGATCCGCAGGGAGGCCCGCCGCAGCGGCGATCCCAGCGACGTCAGCCGGCCGGCCTGGCCGATGGTTGTGCTGCGCTCCCCCAAGGGCTGGACCGGCCCGGCGGCCCTGGGTGAGCAGAAGCTGGAGAACTTCTGGCGGGCCCACCAGGTGCCCCTGCCCAATCCCAAGGGGGACCCGCAACAGTTGCAGATGCTGGAGGGCTGGCTGCAGAGCTACCGCCCCTGGGAGCTGTTCGACGAGCAAGGCACCCTTGTCCCCGAGCTGCAGGCCCTTTCACCGCGAGGAAACCGCCGCATGGGCTCCAACCCCCATGCCAACGGCGGCCTGCTGCGCCGCAAGCTGCAACTGCCCCCCATCGAGGGCTACACCGTGGCCGTGGAGGCCCCGGGGCAGGTGGAGCACGAGAACACCGCGCCGCTGGGCGAGCTGCTGCGCGATGCGATCGGCCGCAACCCCGATTCCCTGCGGGTCTTCGGGCCGGACGAGACAGCATCTAACCGCCTGCAGGCCATCTACCAGACCAGCAAGAAGGTGTGGATGGAGGAGTTCCTGCCGGAAGACATGAACGGCAGCGAACTGGGCCGCCACGGCCGCGTGGTGGAGATGCTCAGCGAGCACACCCTGGTGGGAATGATGGAGGGCTACCTGCTCACCGGCCGCCATGGCTTCTTCCACACCTACGAGGCCTTCGCCCATGTGATCGCCTCGATGTTCAACCAGCACGCCAAGTGGCTGGAATCCTGCATCCACCACGCCCCCTGGCGCGCCCCCATCTCCGCCTGGACCTGCCTGATCTCCTCCACCGTGTGGCGGCAGGACCACAACGGTTTCACCCACCAGGATCCGGGCTTCATCGACTTGGCCGGCAACAAGAGCGGCGAGGTGGTGCGCGTCTACCTGCCGGCCGATGCGAACGCCCTGCTGGCGGTGGCAGAAGAGGCGCTGCTGGAGACCAACGTCTGCAACATCATCGTCTCCGACAAGCAGAAGCATCTCCAATACCTCAGCCTGGAGCAGGCCCGCGCCCATGTGGCCAAGGGGATCGGCCTGTGGAGCTGGGCCAGCAACGACGACTGCGGCAGCGCACCCGATGAGCCGGATGTGGTCATGGCCTGCGCCGGTGACATCCCCACCAAGGAGACCCTGGCAGCTGTGCAAATCTTGCGCCTTGCGATCCCCAGCCTCAAAATCCGCGTAATCAATGTTGTAAAGCTATTTGCCCTCACCCAACCCAGTGAGCACCCCCATGGCCTCAGCGATCGGGACTTCGACAGCCTGTTCACCACCGACAGGCCGGTGATCTTCAACTTTCACGGTTACCCCTGGCT
>JAYKGS010000027.1:0-18363 GCA_035284945.1 Synechococcus sp. | reverse complement strand
CCTGATCGCCCAGCTCGGCGCCCAGCGGGTGATCTGGCTGAGTCACGGCGAGCTCTGCGGCGATGACACGGACGGCCACATCGACACCCTGGTGCGCTTCTGCAATCGGACCACGCTGGCCTACGTGCGCTGTGACGATCCCAGCGACCCCCAGGCGGGCCCCTTGACGCTGCTGGAGCAGGAACTCCGCGAGCTGCGCACCGCCACCGGGCTGCCCTACCGGCTGATTCCCCTGCCCTGGCCCCAGGCCCGCTTCGCCGCGGATGACGGCCGCCGGCTGCCGGCCACCTACGCCAACTTCCTGATCCTCAATGGGGCCGTGCTGGTGCCCAGCTATGGCGATCCCAGCCGCGATCAGGCAGCCCAGGCCGCCCTGGCCGCCGCCTTCCCCTGCCACAGGATCGAGGCCGTCGACTGCTCCGCCCTGCTCCTGCAGCACGGCTCCCTGCACTGCGCCACCATGCAGATACCTGCAGCCGTCTTTCAGTGAGCGTCCTGGTTGCTGCGCTGGTGCAACAGGCCTGGGCCGGGAGCCGCGAGGCGATGGTGGCGGCCACCAGCGGCGCCATCCGTCAGGCCGCCGGCCAGGGGGCCCAGTTGGTGCTCTGCCAGGAGCTCCACACCAGCCCCTACTTCTGCCAACAGGAGGTGGTGGGGCGCCATGACCTGGCCGAACCGATCCCAGGCCCCTCCAGCGAGCTCTTCGGTGCCCTGGCCAAGGAGCTGGCCATCGTGCTGGTGATCAGCCTGTTTGAGCGACGGGCGCCCGGGCTCTCCCACAACACAGCGGTGGTGCTGGAGCGCGATGGCTCGATCGCCGGCACCTACCGCAAGATGCACATTCCGGATGATCCGGGCTTCTACGAGAAGTTCTATTTCACCCCGGGGGACCTGGGTTTTGAGCCGATTGCCACCAGTGTGGGCAAGCTTGGCGTGCTGGTCTGCTGGGACCAGTGGTTCCCAGAAGCAGCCCGTCTGATGGCCCTGGCCGGCGCCGATCTGCTGCTCTACCCCACCGCAATCGGCTGGAGCCCGAACGACAGCCCCGAGGAGCAGGCCCGGCAGCGGGAGGCCTGGATCACCGTGCAACGGGGCCACGCCATTGCCAATGGCCTGCCGGTGCTGGTGGCCAACCGTTGTGGCCGGGAGCTGGACCCTGACGCGACGCTGGCGGCCGCAACGGCGTCCGGCCCCGCAGGCCTGCAGTTCTGGGGAAGCAGCTTTGCCGCAGGGCCCCAGGGGGAACTGCTGACCCAGGCGAACGTGGTAGAGGAGGCCGTGCTGCTGGTGGATCTGGACCTGGCCCGCAGCGAAGCGGTGCGCCGCTGGTGGCCGTTTCTGCGCGACCGGCGCATCGATGCCTATGGCGGGCTGCTCAAGCGCTGGAGCACTTAGACCCCTGGGAGAGAACGGGGCTTAACGCTGCCCATCCAGTCGATTGTGGTTGTGTGCAGGTTGTAGTACGCCGCTTCCACCCTGAGGCTGCCGCAGCGCAGCCGGTCGGTGAGCAACACGCTGGAATCCACCAGATTGTGGGCTGAATTGAGAGTGTGGTGGCGGCAGGCCTGCTCCAGGCCCTCATCGGCCCCGAGATCAAACAATTCCATGCGCAGCTGACCCACCAGCTGGGCCAGATTGGGGGTGAGAGCGAGGCGGCGGTTGAAGGCAGCTTCCACGGCGCCGCAGCCCTCGTGGCCTAGCACCACCACCAGCGGAACCCCCAGGTGGCCGACGGCGTATTCCAGCGAACCGATTGCCGCGGTTAGGGCCATCGTGCCCGCGTTCCGCACCACGAAGAGATCGCCAAAACCGGTGTCAAACAACAGCTCCACCGGAACCCGGGAGTCGGCGCAGCCCAGTACCGCCGCAAAGGGATGCTGGCCGTTCTCCACCTCAAGCATCCGCTGGCGACTGGTGTGGGGATGGAGGGAATGCCCCTCCAGGAAGCGCAGGTGCCCGGCGCGCAGCCTGTTGAGAACCGCTTCTGGAGTGGGGTCTGGGCTCGGATCGGACACAGGGGGCTGAACTGAGGCTCCACCTGTCAGCATGGGGTAACCCTCAAGGGCGTTTGGCAGCCATGCGCACCGGAACCACCCACCGCGTCACCGGCGAAACCGACGTGCGCGTGACGCTGGGGCTGGACGGCGGCGGCCGCTGCTCGGCGGACACCGGCGTGCCGTTTCTGGACCACATGCTCCACCAGATCAGCAGCCACGGCCTTATTGACCTGGAGATCCAGGCCAAAGGCGACACCCACATCGACGACCATCACACCAACGAAGACGTCGGCATCGCCTTCGGCCAGGCCCTGGCCCAGGCCCTGGGCGATCGCCGCGGCATACACCGCTTCGGCCACTTCGTGGCACCGCTGGATGAGGCCCTAGTGCAGGTGGCTCTCGACTGCTCCGGCAGACCCCACCTGAGCTGTGGCCTGGCGATCCCGGCCCAGAAAATCGGCAGCTATGACTCCGAACTGGTGAAGGAGTTCTTCGTGGCGGTGGCAAACAACGCGGGCCTCACCCTGCACATCCGCCAGCTCGCGGGGGCGAATTCTCACCACATCGTGGAGGCGAGCTTCAAGGCCTTTGCTCGGGCCCTGCGGCAGGCCACCGAAATTGATCCCCGCCGCGCCGGAGCCATACCCAGCAGCAAGGGAGTGCTGGAGCAGGCGGGAGCATGAACTCCTGCTTTCAGTCGTCCCTGCGCTCCCTCGACCACAAAAACAGCCCCAGCCTCTCCGCATCCGCCATCGTCTGGTCCGCGTCCAGCAACAGGGCACCGCGGGCTTCCCAGGCGATGCCGGCCAGGCCCGCTGCAGCCGCCTTGGCCACGGTGGTGGGACCAATGCCAGGCAGGTCCATGCGTCTGTCCTGGTTGAGCTTGGGAGCCTTGTAAAGCACCCCTGAATGACCGTGCTCGGGCCGCTCGGTGCGGGTGGCCGCCACCCACTCGAGCATGGCATCGGTGCCCGGCAGGGCTTCTGTGGCCAGGCACAGCCCCTTGGCCACCACTGCGCCCTGGCCCACATCCACCTGGGAGATGGCTGCAACGATGTGGGCGGCTCGCTCCACGTCGGCCCTATCCAGATCACTCGGCACCCGGCTGGCGTAGAGACCAGGCTCTGGCAGCAGGTTGGGTGCCACATCTTCGATGCCCACCACCTTGAGGCCGTACTCTTCGATGATCTGGGCCAGAGCCCGCAGGGAAGCATCATCACCATTGCGCAACGAACCCAGAATCCGAGGTGCGGCCATCAGGGTGGAGCCCTCGAATCTCAGCAGGTTGAGTGAGCGGGGACGTACAAACTTGCCCACCATCACGATCTGGTTGATACCCCGCTGTTGCAGTGACTTGATGAATGCGATGGAGCGTTCAAAAAAGAATTCCTCCGCAGCCGGCACCTCCACCTCAAGTCCGTGGGGGTAGCAGGCGATGTGGGCGCGGCCCGCCCGGGAAAGGGCTTCCGAGAGCATCCTCGGCAGCACCCCTTCACCAGCAATGATCGCGAGGGTCGGATCACCCATCAGGGCCTGGGCAGCTCTGAACAAATTCTCATCGCAGTCAAAGGCCCCCATCCCGCAATGACGGCCGCAGGTGGACAGGTGCTACGGCGTCATGGCCTATCCAGGCAAGCTCGCAAAACCCGAACCAGCTCGCCGGGGCTGAGTCGCCGATCGCCGGCAGGGTCGCTGGCGCGCAGATCCTGGAGCCCCACCAGGCCATTGGCCACCTCCTGCTCGCCGATCACCGCCGCCCAGCGGGCCCCGGAACGGTCGGCCCGTTTGAACTGCTTGCCGAAAGCCGCGCCACTGGCATCCCTCTCCACTGCCAGCCCCGCCTGGCGACAGCGCCTCGCCAGCGCCAGGGCCGCCGCCGCCGCCGCCTCGCCCCGACTCACCACGTAGAGATCCAAAGCCGCAGCGGGGCGTTCCGCCTGGCTGAGCAGCGAGATCAACCGCTCCATCCCCAGGGCCCAACCGATCGCCGGGGTGTCCGGCCCGCCCAGCTGCTGCACCAGCCCGTCGTAGCGGCCGCCACCACACACGGTGGCCTGGGCGCCGAGCTGGCTGCTGGTGATCTCGAAGGCGGTGTGGCCGTAGTAATCCAGGCCCCGCACCAGGCGGGGGTTGAGCACAAAGGGAATCTCCAGGGCCGTGAGGGCCTGCTGCACCGCCGCGAAGCGGGCCTGACTCGCCTCGCTCAGGGCTGATGCCAGGCTGGGAGCCTCCGCCAGCAGGGCTTGGGTGGCGGCATTCTTGGAATCCAGCACCCGCAGCGGGTTGCTGTGAATGCGGGCCTGGGAATCGGCATCCAGCTGCTCGCGGTGGGCCTCCAGCCAGGCCACCAGCTCCTGGCGGTAGCGGGCCCGATCCTCGCTGCTGCCGAGGGAATTGAGCTCCAGGGCCAGGCCAGCGACGCCCAGCTCGGCCAGCAGATCCCAGGCGATGACGATCGCCTCCACATCGCTGCAGGCATCAGCAAAACCCAGCAGCTCCAGACCGATCTGATGGAACTGGCGCTGGCGGCCCGCCTGGGGGCGTTCGTAACGAAACATCGGACCGCCATACCAGAGCCGCTGGGGGCCCTGGCTCAGCAGGCCATGCTGGATCGCGGCCCGCGCCACCGACGCGGTGCCCTCGGGGCGCAGGGTGCAGCTGCGCTCGCCGCGGTCGAGAAAGGTGTACATCTCCTTGCCCACCACATCGGTGGCCTCACCGATGCCGCGGGCAAACAGCTCGGTGACCTCCAGCAGGGGCGTGCGGATCTCGGCGATGCCAGCGCGGCGAAAATGTTCCCGGGCCGTGGCCTCCACGTGCTGCCAATGACCAACCTGCCCGGGCAGCAGGTCGGCCATGCCACGCAGGCTCTGGAGCGAAGCCAAACCGGGGAGTGCAGGGGATCTGAGTCTGCCTGCCGGCCTCAGCCGCCCTCAGCAGTGGGCCCTGGCGTAGGTGTGCAGATACCAGAGTGCAAAGCGTTCCACCCCCACCTCGATCGGCGTAGAGGGCCGGAAGCCCACCCAGGCTTCGAGCAGGGAGGTGTCGGCGGCAGTGGCCTCCAGATCGCCTGGCTGCATCGGTTGGAAATTCTTGATGGCCGCCCGGCCCAGGGTCTGCTCGAGCAGTTCGATGAAACGCAGCAACTCCACCGGCTGGCTGTTGCCGATGTTGAACAGCCGGTGGGGAGCCCAGCTGGTGGCAGGGTCGGGTGCCGAGGTGTCAAAACCGGGATCCGGGGTCGCAGGCTTGTCCGCGCAGGCGATAATTCCCCAAACGATGTCGTCTATGTAGGTGAAGTCCCGGCGCATGCGGCCCTGGTTGAACACCCGGATCGGCTCCCCCGCCAGGATCGCCTTGGCAAACAGCATCGGTGCCATATCCGGCCGGCCCCACGGACCGTAGACGGTGAAGAAACGCAGACCGGTGGCAGGCAGCCCATAGAGGTGGCTGTAGGTGTGGGCCATCAGTTCGCCAGCTTTTTTGGTGGCTGCGTAGAGGCTCACCGGATGGTTCACCGGCTGGCGTTCGCTGAAGGGCAGCTTGGTGTTGCCGCCGTAGACCGAGCTGCTGGAGGCATACACCAGGTGTTCAGCGCCGTGGTGCCGGCAACCCTCCAGGATTGAACCCAGACCCACCAGGTTGCTCTCCAGATAAGCGCCTGGATTTTCAATGGAATAACGAACCCCGGCCTGGGCGGCGAGGTGAATCACCAGGCGGGGCCTTTCGCGCCCAAACAGCTCAGCAATCGCCCCAGCATCACCGAGGTCCAGCTGCTCAAATGCCCAGGCGCCGCTGGGAGCAACGGCCTCTAGCCGGGCAACCCGGGCCTGCTTCAAGGCGGGGTCGTAGTAGCTGTTGAGGCTATCGATCCCCACCACCTGCTCGCCCCGCCCGAGCAGTCGCTCGCATACTGCAGCGCCGATGAAGCCCGCCGCCCCCGTTACGAGCACGGCCGGACTCAAGGAGCCAGGATCTCGCGGAAATAGGCGATGGTGGGCTCCAGCCCCTGCTCGAGCGGCACTTCTGGCTGCCAGCCCAGTTCCTGTTTGGCCAGGTCGATCACCGGCTGGCGCTGCAGGGGATCATCCGCCGGCAGGGGCTTCTCGATCATCGGCAGCCCGGGATTGATCTTGGCGCGCACCAGCTCGGCCAGCTGGCGGATCGTGAACTCGCCGGGATTACCGATGTTCATCGGGCCGGGGTGACTGCCGTTCATCAGCCGGATCATGCCCTCCACCAGATCGGCCACGTAACAGAAACTGCGGGTCTGACTGCCGTCGCCATAGAGGGTGAGCGGCTCGCCACGCAGGGCCTGAACGATGAAGTTACTCACCACGCGGCCGTCATCGGGCAGCATGCGCGGGCCGTAGGTGTTGAAGATGCGCATCACACGGATCTCCGTGCCATGCATGCGCTTGTAGTCAAAGCAGAGGGTCTCGGCAATGCGCTTGCCCTCGTCGTAACAGCTGCGGATGCCGATGGTATTGACGCAGCCCCGGTAGCTCTCTGGCTGGGGATGGACCTCGGGGTCACCGTAGATCTCACTGGTGGAGGCCATCAGCAGCCTGGCACCCACGCGCCGGGCCAGGCCCAACATGTTGTAGGTGCCTAGAAAGCTTGTTTTGGCTGTCTTGATCGGATTGAACTGGTAGTGCACGGGTGAGGCCGGGCAGGCCAGGTGCCAGATCCGATCGACTTCCAGCCAGATCGGCTCGGTGACGTCGTGGCGGATCAGCTCAAAGCGAGGGTGGCCGATCCACTCGGCCACATTGGACTTGCGGCCTGTGAAGTAATTGTCAAGGCAGATCACCTCCTCACCGGCCTGCATCAGCCGATCAATCAGATGGGAGCCGACGAAACCCGCCCCCCCGGTAACAAGGTTGCGGGTAATAGAGGCAGGCATGGCTCAGCCCTCTCCCAAGGTCCATACATTTAATCCTGCCGCCCGGGCAGCGGCGCCATCTGCCTTGGCCCTCGAATCAAACAGCCAGGCCGGCTTACGCATTACCGAAACTACGGCAGGCCAGTTGATCTGGCCAAACTGCTCCCATTCTGTGAGCAGCACCAGGGCATCGGCGCCTTCGGCCGCAGCCTCCACCGAACCAAGCAGTTGCCAGTTTGCCTCTCCCTGTCCGGCGGGCTTACCCAGATCGATGGCTATCTGGCCCTCCCGAACCTTGGGGTCCACGATCGCCAGCATGGCACCTTCCTCCAGCAGATCTTTGCAGACCTGGATCGCCGGCGATTCACGCGTGTCATTGGTATCGGCCTTGAAGGCAAAGCCCAGCACGGCAATCCGCTTGCCACTGATCGTGCCGAACAGGCGATTAACCACCAGCCTGGAGATGCGGTGCTGCTGCCATGAATTGAGCGTCACCACCTGTTCCCAGTAGCTCGCCACATCCTCGAGGCCGTAATAACGGCATAGGTAGACAAGATTGAGGATGTCCTTCTGGAAGCAGCTGCCGCCGAATCCAGGGCCGGCCTTCAGAAACTTGGGGCCGATACGGCTGTCTGCACCGATCGCGTTGGCCACCTCGCGCACATCGGCACCGGTGGCCTCACAGAGGGCGGCGATGCTGTTGATCGAGCTGATCCGCTGGGCCAGGAAGGCATTGGCCGTCAACTTGCTGAGCTCGCTGCTCCACAGATTGGTGCGCAGAATTTTCTCCGGTGCCACCCATTGGCCGTAGATCCCCGCCAGCGCCTCAATCGCTTCTCGGGATTCTCCGCCGATCAGCACCCGATCAGGGTTCTCCAGATCCCGGATCGCCGTGCCCTCTGCCAGAAACTCCGGATTGGAGAGCACCGAAAAGCTCTTGCCCGCCGGGCCTGCCTCAAGAATCGACTTCACCGCCTGGGCAGTGCGCACCGGCAGGGTGCTCTTCTCCACCACGATCGTGTGGCCAGTGGCAGCCTTTGCCAGCACGCGCGCCGAAGCCTCGATCCACTTGAGATCGCTCGCCTGCCCTGCCCCAACCCCGTGGGTCTTGGTGGGGGTGTTCACGGAGATGAACACCATGTCGGCGGCCGCGATGGCCCCCTCCACCGAGGTGGTGAAGTGCAGGTTGCGACCCCGCGCGCGGCCCACCACTTCATCGAGCCCCGGCTCATAGATGGGCAGCATGCTGAGATCAGCGGAGTTCCAGGCCCCAATCCGCTCCGCGTTGAGGTCAACCACCGTGACCTGGATATGGGGGCATCGATCGGCTACCACGGCCATCGTCGGACCACCCACATAGCCGGCACCAATGCAGCAGATACTGCGAATTGATGGTGCGTCCATGACAGTCGGTGGCAAGATTCGACCGAGACTATCGTTGACTCCCGCACGAAACAAACTTGACCCAGCTGCTGATAACTGGAGGCGCCGGCTTCATCGGCAGCCACACCTCCCTGCTGCTGCTCGAAGCGGGCCACAGCCTCGTGGTGATCGACAACTACGACAACAGCTCCCCGGAAGCCCTAAGGCGGGTCCAGGAGCTGGCCGGGCCTGGGGCAGCCGGGCGGCTGGTGGTCGTTCAGGGCGATATCCGTTCTGCCGGGGATCTGGATCGGGCCTTTGCCGCCGCCCCCGCCGGAGAGCCCATCGAGGCGGTGATCCACTTCGCCGGCCTCAAGGCCGTGGGGGAGTCGGTGGGGGATCCGCTGCGCTACTGGGACGTGAATCTCAGCGGCTCCCGGCACCTGCTGAAGGCCATGCAGGCCCATGGCTGCCGCACCCTGGTCTTCAGCAGCAGCTGCACCGTGTACGGCCTGCCCGAAACCATGCCGATCAGGGAAGGGGCAGCCATCCGGCCGATCAATCCCTACGGCCACAGCAAGGCGGCAGTGGAGCAGATGCTCGCGGATCTGGCTACCAGTGAGGCCGGCTGGCGGATCGCCCGGCTGCGGTACTTCAACCCGGTGGGAGCTCACCCCAGTGGGCGCATCGGCGAAGACCCCAGCGGCATCCCCAACAATCTCCTGCCCTTCGTGAGCCAGGTGGCCGTGGGGCGGCGAGCCGAACTGCAGGTGTTCGGTGGCGACTGGCCCACCCCGGACGGCAGCGGCATCCGCGACTACATCCACGTGATGGACCTCGCCGAAGGGCACCGGGCCGCCCTCGACACCCTGCTGGCCGAACCCCCCCAGCTGCTCAGCCTCAACCTGGGCAGCGGCCAGGGCCACTCGGTGCTGGAGGTGGTGCGGGCCTTCGAGAACGCCAGCGGCCGCAAGGTGCCTTACTCGATCGTGGCTCGCAGGGAAGGAGATGCCGCCTGCACCGTGGCCGATCCACGCCTGGCCGCCGAGCGGCTCGGCTGGCGGACTCGCCTCTCCCTGGCTGAGATGTGCCGCGATAGCTGGTGCTGGCAACAGGCAAATCCCCACGGCTATGGCCCCTGAAGGGGAGTTGCTGCTGGCCGGAGGCGGCCACAGCCACTCCCTGGTGCTGCTGATCTGGGCAATGGCAGGTCGCCGTTCCAAGCGGCGACCTGCCGCCAGAATCACCCTGGTGAATCGCCAGAGCACCTCCTTCTATTCAGGCCTTGTGCCAGCCCTTGTGGCCGGCCTGGTGGATGAGGAAGCATGTGCCGTAGACCTGCGACGCCTCTGCCTGATGGCAGGGGTTGCCTTCGTGCAGGCAGAGGTCACGGGCCTCAACCTCCAGACCGGGGAACTGCACCTGGAGGGAAGGCCGAGCCTGCGCTGGGACTGGCTCAGCCTCGATGTGGGCGCGGAAACCAAAGAGTTCGCCGGCTCCGCCATGGCGGTGAAGCCACTGGATCCTTTCCTCGATTGGTGCCGCCAGCTGGACCAGACCAATCTGCGGATCCGGGGTGGGGGGGCTGCGGCAGTGGAACTGGCCCTGGCCCTGCGAGGCCGGGGACTGGGGCCGGAACTGCTGCTGCGCGGCGCCGAGCTGCAGCTGGGTTCCAGGGCCGCCAACCGAGTGGTCGAACGGCTACTCCAGCAGGCCGGCATTGGCCTCAGGCGTCACAGCCCGGCGGCAGCCCCGGCCGACCTGGCCTGCACCGGCAGCCGCGCGCCCGCCTGGCTGGCTGCAGCTGGCCTGCCCCATGACCACGACGGACGGGTGCTCACGGCCGCCAGTCTCCAGGTTGTCAACCATCCCCGCGTGTTTGCCAGTGGGGACTGCGGCGTTATCGCCGCCCAGCCCAGACCCCCATCTGGCGTGTGGGCCGTGCGCTGCGCACCGACCCTGGCCCATAACCTGAGCGGGGTCGTCTCGGGGCGTCGCCTGCGCTCCTGGCGCCCCCAACGCTGGGCCCTGCAGCTGCTGGGCGATGGCGGCAGCCTGGGACCCCAGCCCCAGGCCGTGGCCTGTTGGGGGCCCTGGGCCCTGGGGCCCAGCCCCTTGCTGTGGCGCTGGAAGAGGCACCTGGATCGGCGCTTCATGGAGCGCTTCAGCAGGCTCAGGGCGATGACTGGGAAGCATCCGACTCCGATGGCCTGCCATGGATGTGCGGCGAAACTGGCCGCGGCCCCCCTGCAGGAAGCCCTGGCCCGCAATGGGCTGGGCGGCGGGCCTGGCAGCGCCGAGGACGCGGCCTTGATCGGCCAGGACAGGGACGCCAACCTGCTGCTGCAGAGCGTGGATGGCTTCCCGGCCCTGGTGAGCGACCCCTGGCTCAACGCCAGGCTCACCACCCTGCACGCCTGCAGCGACATCTGGGCCCGCGGTGCCCAGGTGCACACGGTGCAGGCGGTGGTGACCCTGCCCCAGCTGGGAGCTTCCCTGCAGGCCAACCTGCTCAGTGAAACCCTGGCTGGAATCGAGTCTGTGCTGAAGCCGCTGGGGGCAAGCCTGATCGGCGGCCACAGCCTGGAGGCCAGAAACGGCCTTGAGACCAGGACCAGCCTGGAGGCTGGCGACACGGCAGCTGGCCTGAGCCTGGTCCTGAGCGTGAATGGAAGCGTCGAGGCTGGACGGCTCTGGAGCAAGGGGCCCCTGCGCCCAGGCGATGGGCTGCTGCTCAGCCGGCCGATCGGCACAGGGGTGCTGTTTGCCGCGGCCATGGCAGGCTCCGCCCAACCCCAGTGGCTCGATGGGGCTCTAGCCACCATGCAACAGAGCCAGGCTGGCCTGGTGGAGCTGCTGGCCGGGCTTGGCTGCCGGGTGTGCACGGATGTGACCGGATTCGGGCTGCTGGGCCACCTCGGCGAGATGCTGGCCGCCAGCGCGCCCGGCTGCCGCATAACCCTCAATGCCGCTCAGGTGCCCAGCCTGCCCGGAGCCCTGACCCTGCTGAACCAGGGCCTTGCCAGCAGCCTGGCCCCAGCCAATGCCAGCGCCCTGGTGCTGCTTGAGGATCGGGTGGAGCTCCAGTGCCCGGTTGATGCGGCCCGCCAGGCCCTGCTGATCGATCCCCAGACCTGCGGCCCCCTGCTGGCGGCCATCCCAGCCGATCACATCGATGCTGCCCTGGCCGAGATGGGATCGGCTGGGTTCCCCGATGCCGCCGTGATCGGCCACGTACACCCCTGACCAGGGCGCCGGCATCCAACCTGGGAGAATTCCCCCATCCCGATGGCGAGCTCTTGTCTGCCTTGACCAGTTGCCTGGAGGGAGAAGCCGCAGCGATTGCAGCGGCTGCCCAGCGCCTCAACAGCGCCCAGGTGGAGGCTGCCCTGGAGCTGCTGGCGGGCTGCCGCCAGCGCCGCTCCAAACTGGTAGTCACCGGGGTGGGCAAGAGCGGCATCGTCTCCCGCAAGATTGCTGCCACCTTCTCTTCCATAGGCCTTACGGCAGTGTTTCTAAACCCCGTCGATGCCCTTCACGGCGACCTGGGCATAGTTGCGTCCGACGACGTGGCCCTGCTCCTCTCCAACAGCGGCGAAACGGAGGAGCTCCTGGCAATCATTCCCCACCTGCGCCGCCGCGGCACCGCCCGCATTGCTCTGGTGGGCCGCCTGGGCTCCAGTCTGGCCGCGGGCTGCGACGTGGTGCTGGATGGATCTGTCGATCGGGAAGTGTGCCCGTTGAACCTGGCCCCAACCGCCAGCACGGCGGTGGCGATGGCCATCGGTGATGCCCTGGCGGCCGTCTGGATGGAACGGGCGGGCATCTCGCCGGCAGATTTCGCCGTCAACCATCCGGCCGGCTCCCTGGGCCGCCAGCTCACCCTCACCGTGGCCGACCTGATGGTGCCGGCCACTGACCTGGATGGCCTCTCCGCCGAGGCGCCCCTGGCGGAGGTGATCGGCCAACTCACCCGGGGCAGCAACGGCAAGGGCAGCCTCGGAGCAGCCTGGGTGAAGGCAAGCGAAGACCCCGGGCAGATGGCGGGTTTGATCACCGATGGCGACCTGCGCCGCACCCTGCAGCGCCACCCCCCCGATAGCTGGGCCGTGATCCGCGCGGGTGCCATGGCCACCCGCGACCCGATCACCGTGGCTCCCCAGACCCTGGCGATCACCGCCCTGGAGCTGATGGAACGCAATCCGCGCCAGGCGATTTCGGTGTTGCCCGTGGTCGATCCGGCCCGGCCTGGCCAGCTGCTGGGCCTGCTGCGGCTGCACGATCTGGTGCAGGCTGGGTTCAGCCCCAGCTCCGTTGCTGAGCACTTATGACTGCTTTCCCCTTCACCCTGATCGCCGGGCCCTGCGTGATCGAAAACCGCGATCTGGTGCTGCAGGTGGCGGAGCGGGTGAAATCGATCACCGAACGCCTCGGCATTCGGTATGTCTTCAAGGCCAGTTTCGACAAGGCCAACCGCAGCTCGGGCCAATCTTTTCGCGGGCCCGGTGCCGATGAGGGCTTGGCGATCCTGCAGGAGGTTGGCCAACACTTTGACCTGCCGGTCCTCACTGATATCCATGAATGCTCCCAGGCCAGTGCCGCTGCCCAGGCCGTGGACGTGTTGCAGATTCCGGCTTTCCTCTGCCGCCAGAGCGACCTACTGGAGGCAGCAGCCCGGGCCGTAGCGGGCACAGGCAAGATGGTGAATGTCAAGAAAGGTCAGTTCCTGGCTCCCTGGGACATGGCTCAGGTGGTGGGCAAGATGGCCGAATTCGGACTGGGGCCAACAAGCGGCCGCCTCTGGCTCACCGAGCGGGGCACCAGCTTCGGCTACAACACCCTGGTAGTTGACATGCGCAGCCTCCCCCAGCTCCAGGACCTGGGATGCCCGGTGATCTTTGATGCCACCCACGCCGTGCAGCAGCCAGGGGGCCGCGGCACCAGCACCGGAGGTCAGCGGGAGTTCGTGGCGCCGCTGGCCAGAGCAGCGGTTGCCGTGGGGGTGAATGGGCTGTTCATGGAGACCCATCCCGATCCCGACAACGCCCTCAGCGATGGTCCCAACATGGTGCCCCTGCATCGGCTCGAGGCCCTGTTGCGTCAATTGCTGGACCTGCGACAGGTGGTGGCTGATGGCATGGCGGCCAGCACACTTTGATCGACCGTCTGCTCAAAAACGCCATGCTGCTGCCCTGGCGAGGCGCCGATCTGAGGGCAATCCAGCTACTCGTGTGTGACGTCGACGGCGTGCTCACCGATGGGGGACTGCACTATGACGGGCAGGGTCAAGTGGTGAAGCGCTTTGACGTGCGGGATGGATTGGCGATCCGCATGCTGCAGCGCGCCGGCATTGAGGTGGCGTTTCTGAGCGGTGGCCGCAGCGGGGCGATCGAGCATCGGGCCGCCCACCTGGACATCCGCCACTGCCTGGTGGGCGTGGGCGACAAGCTCAAAGGCCTGCTGCAGCTGCAGGCCGAACTCGACTGCGCCCGCGAGCAAACGGCCTTCATCGGAGACGATCTCAACGACCTCACGGTACGCCCGGCCACAGGCCTGCTGATCAGCCCCGCCGATGGGGCTCCGGGCCTGCGCCGCCAGGCCGACTGGGTGCTGCACCGTCGGGGGGGGGAGGGCGCCGTACGCGAATTGACGGAGACCCTGCTGCAAAAGAAGGGGCTCTGGCGACAGCTCAACCGGGAAGGCTGGCGCGAGGGCAACGCCTAGGAGCCCGCCAGAACGCGGGCCTGCTCCAGTTGCTCTGGGGTGTCTACCGAGAGGCAGTCCTGGTCCACCGCGTAGGTCTGCAGGGGTATGCCGGCCTCAATCAAACGCATCTGCTCAAGTTTCTCAAGCTGCTCCAGACTTGAGGACGGCAGGGCCATCCAACCCGCCAGCACATCTGCCCGGAAACCGTAGAGACCCACATGGCCCCAGTAGGAGGTGTGCTCACCCCACTGCTCCGGTGGCACCCCGCGCACGTGGGGCAGGGCACTACGGGAGAAGGTGATGGCCCGACCGTCGCTGGCTCGCAGCACCTTGACCACATTGGGATCGTGGATCTTGTCCGCTGCCAGGGGATAGACGGGGGTCAACACCGGCGGCCGCCGCAATGCCACAAACTGGTTCACCATTAATTCAATTAGGTTCGGATCCAGCAGGGGTTGATCTGCCTGCACGTTGATCACCAGGGTTTGATCCGGCGCAGCGCCTCCGGCCGCCACCAGCTGATCCACCACCGAAGCGATCCGCTCACTACCGGAGGCGCACCGGGGGGAGGTCATCAGCACCGGGATGCCCCAGGTCTCAGCCAGATGCCGCACCCGATCGCTATCGGTGCACACCACTACCGCAGCCACACTCCTGGCCTGCTGGCAGCGCTGCAGCACGTGCTGAAGCATGGGCTTACCGGCGATCTCGGCAAGCAACTTGCCCGGCAAGCGGGCCGATTCCAGCCGCGCCGGCACGGCCACCACTACCTGGAGCTGTCTCATCAGGCCACGCTAGAAGCTCGTTGAAGAGCTCAGAGCCGCTCCCGCCGCAAGCGCTCAGCCCGCAGGGCGCGCAGGCGCCGGCCCAACTCAGGGCCCGCACCCATGCCTGCTGCCATGAGCTCCCCTGCGGTCTGCTCACCTTTGAGGAAGCGCCAGCGCAGCAGCCAGCGCAGCAGGGGACGGCGGGGCCCGTTGCGGCCCACCACCGCCAGGGCCACAGCTGGCGCACTGCAACCAGGGGCTTCCAGAAGGGCGCACCAGTGCTCGACGCCCCCCGCCGGAGCGTCCATCGATTCAGCCTGCAGCCTGCCCCGCAAAGCCAGCCACTGCAGCAGCAGGCGCTGCTGGCGCTGGGGCAGCTGCAGCCTTTCAGCCAGGGCGAGGGGGCTGCCTGCCCCAGCCACCAAGGCCACCAACAGGGGCAAGCCCAGGCGCCTTGCCCAGCGCAACCGCCACGGCCAGTCAGCGTCGGCCTGCAGGGTTTCATCCAGCAGGCGCAGGCCCCCCCACTGCTGCAATGCCGCAAGAGCCTCCACCCAGGGCTCGCGCTCCACCAGCAACTCGAGCTCCATCCGCAAGCGCGTGCCCAGGGCGGGCGGCGCCTGGGTCGGGGGATCCCCGGGCCGCCAAAACCAGGGCCAGGCAGCCAGGGTTCTGAGGGCCTGTTGGCGGCTGGAAGGCTCGAGGGCGAAGCCGAGCCGGGAGGCGTAACGGGCCCCGCGCACCAGCCGGGTGGGATCGTCACTCACGCTGCCGGCATGGAGAAAGCGGAGCTGGCGACGCTCCAGATCCCGCTGTCCCCCATGGGGATCCAACAGCTCACCACTGGCCAGATCCAAGGCCATTGCGTTGATGCTGAAATCGCGGCGGACCAGGTCGTCCGCCAGGAAACCAAAGCTCACCAGGGGATTTTCACCGGGCACCGGATAGACCTCACGGCGGGCCCTGGCCACGTCGAGCAGCACGGTTTCGCCGAACAGATTGAGCTCCAGCTCCACCGTGCCGTAGGCCCCGTGCACCTGGGCGCGTCGCACCAGCGAGGGCCCGAGCTGCCCCACCAGAGCCTCCAGGAGGTCAGCCGGCGCCCCCTCCACCACCAGATCCAGATCGGGCAGGCCCCGCCAGGGATCATGGTGCACCCGGTGCAGCAACAGGTCCCGGACAGCGCCACCCACCAGGGCCACCGGGCCCATGCTGAGCTGGCCAAGGGCCTGCAACAGGAAGGGGGAGACGCCGGGGATGTCCAACTAGATGGGTCCTAGATGGGTTCGATTGGCGCCAGGCGGGGATCAAGGATCTTCGGACCCATCCCCTGAAATTTCACGGCAATGGACACCTTTTCACCACTGCCGAAGAGGTGACTCACCTGGCCCTCTCCAAAGCTGCTGTGGCGCAGCCGATCCCCGACCGCCCATACCTTGGCTGCCCCGCGGCGGCGCACCGCATTGGAGGGTGCACCGGCCGCACCGCCGGCCGCCACCTGGCGGCTCTCCGGGCGATCCACCCGGGTGAGGCGATCTAGACGCTGCTCGCGGCGGATCGCCGCCCCACCGCTGTGGGGAATGTCGCCCTGAAGCAGCTGCGGGGGCAACTCCGAGAGAAACACCGAAGGCACGGCCGGCTCCCGCATACCGCCCCACAGACGCCTTTCACTGGCATGGGAGAGGAACAGGCGCTCCTTGGCCCGGGTGATCCCCACATAACAGAGGCGACGCTCCTCCTCCAGGGCCGCTGGATCCTCCAGGGAGCGGTAGCTGGGGAAGAGACCCTGCTCCATCCCCACCAGATACACCACCGGAAACTCCAGTCCCTTGCTGGCGTGCAAGGTCATCAGGGTGACGCGGTCCTGGTCGGTGTCCTTGCTGTCTGCATCACTGGCCAGGGCGGCTGAGGCCAGGAAATCCTGCAGGGAGCCCTCCTCGTTCTCCTCCTGGTACTGGAGGGCGGCATTAACCAGTTCGTTGAGGTTGCGGCGCCGGTCTTCCGCTTCGTCGCTGCCGTCGCCGATCAGTTCGGCCACATAGCCACTCTGCTCCATAACCCGCTGCACCAGCTCCGAAGGGGCTGAGTCTTGGGCGCAGGCCTGCAGGCCATTGATGAGCTCACAGAACTGCAGCAGTCCCTTTGCCGAACGGCCACCCAGGGAGCGGACCGCCTCGGCATCGCTCACCACATCCCAGAGGGGAATGCCCAGTTGGCCCGCGGCATCGCTGAGGCGCTCGATCGTGGTCTTGCCGATGCCGCGCTTGGGCACGTTCAGCACCCGCAGCAGGCTCACCGTGTCGGCCGGGTTCACCAGCAGCTTCAGGTAGGCGAGCACGTCCTTGATCTCACGCCGGTCGTAGAAGCGCAGGCCTCCCACCACGATGTAGGGAATGCCCCAGCGCACCAGCGACTCCTCCATCGCCCGCGACTGGGCATTGGTGCGATACAGCACCGCCATATCGCCCCAGCGCAGGTCCGGATGGGCCGCCTCCAACATGCGCATGCGATGCACCACCGCCTCGGCTTCGGCGATCTCGTCGTCGCAGCGGGTGAGGGAGATCAGCTCGCCCTCACCGCGGGTGGGCCGCAGCACCTTGTCGATCCGCTCGGCGTTGTGGGCGATCAGGGCGTTGGCCGCTTCCAGTATCGTGGCAGTGGACCGGTAGTTCTCCTCCAGCTTCACCATTGTCGTGGTGGCATCGCCGGGCACGCCGTCGCCGAAGTCGTCCTGGAAACCCATCAGGATCGTGAAGTCGGCGGCGCGGAAGCTGTAGATGCTCTGGTCGGCATCGCCCACCACAAATACCGAACGTCCGTCCCAGTCGTCGAAGGCGGCCGGATCGCGACCGTTGGTCACCAGCAGCTTGATCAGGTCGTACTGGGTGCGGTTGGTGTCCTGATACTCGTCCACCAGCACGTGGCGGAAGCGGCGGTGCCAGTAGTCGCGGATCTGCTCGTTCTGGCGCAGCAGCTGCACCGGCAGCAACAGCAGATCGTCGAAGTCAAGGGCATTGTTGGCTGCCAGGGCGCGCCGATAGCGGCGATAGGTTTCAGCCACCAGCCTGCCCCGCTGGCCCCCCGCGTCGGCCTCCAGCTGATCTGGCATCCAGCCCTGGTTCTTGGCGTTGCTGATGGTCCAGCGCACCTTCTTGGGCTCGAAACGCTTGGGGTCCAGCTGGAGCTCCTGAACAACGATCTCCTTGACCAGGCTCTGGACGTCGTTCTCGTCGTAGATCGAGAACTGGCGCGTCCAGGTGAGGCCCTCAGGATCGCGGAACTTGTCGATGTCGAAACGCAGCAGTCGGGCGAACAGGGCGTGGAAGGTGCCGATCCACAGCTCCTTGATCACCTCGCGGTAGATACGCGAGCGCAACTGGCGCTGCTCTACCGGCGGCAGGGTGCTCCAGGGCTGGCCGAACTGACTCTGGGCGAGTTTCTGGGCCAGCAGCAGCTCCAGCCGCTCCTTCATCTCGCGGGCGGCCTTGTTGGTGAAGGTGACTGCCAGAAGATGGGCCGGATCGGTGCCGTGGTGGCCGATCAGGTGGGCGATGCGATGGGTCAGCGCCCGCGTCTTGCCGCTGCCGGCCCCAGCCACCACCAGCAGCGGGCCGGTGTGGTGATCCACCGCCTTGCGCTGGGCGTC
>JAYKGS010000026.1:0-2909 GCA_035284945.1 Synechococcus sp. | reverse complement strand
ACCCAACCCCATCCGGCCAGATCAGCAGGATTGGTCCCTCTGCGCCAATGCGTAGGCAGTCGGCCTTGCTGCGCAGCACGATGCCGCCGGGGCGCTTGAGGGTGTCCCAGCTGGCGGCGCCCACGGCAGGATCAGGGCAGCAGAGCGCCTTGGTGGGAGTGGCGCAGAGCAGCAGGTGATGGGACACCTGGATCGCGTCGGGGCCGGGGCTCGCCATCGCTGGAATCAGGCCGGCAGTGCCGCCGGGATCAGGGCCGGGGTCTGGGAGTGAGTGGCGTTCAGTCGGGCTGCAGCCTCACGCACCGCCTGGCGGGCCCAGGCGTCGATAGAAAGAACGTCGTCCAGAGAGGGGTTGGTCGTCAGGTCCGCCCGGTGGCGATCACACACCCCGTCGATCAGCCTCGGGATATCGAGGAAATGCACCCGCTCCTCCAGGAAGAGAGCCACGGCTTGTTCGTTGGCTGCGTTCATCACCGCCGGCATGGTGCCGCCGGCCCGGCCCGCCGCATAGGCCAGCCCCATGCAGGGGTAGCGGGCGGGATCGGGGGGGCGGAAGCTGAGCGAGCCCACCTCACTGAGATCCAGGCGACGCCAGGGGGTTTCCAGGCGTTCGGGCCAGCTGAGGCAATAGAGGAGTGGCAGCTTCATGTCGGGCCAGCCGAGCTGGGCAAGCACCGAGGAGTCGGCCAGCTCCACCATCGAGTGGATGATCGACTGGGGGTGCACCACAATCTCGATGTGGTCGTAGTCGAGGCCAAACAGGTAGTGGGCCTCGATCACCTCAAGCCCCTTGTTCATCAGGGAGGCCGAATCGACGGTGATCTTGCGCCCCATGGTCCAGTTGGGGTGGCTGGTGGCGTCGGCCACGGTTGCCTTGTGGAGGTCTTCAGGGGCCCAGTCGCGGAAGGCGCCACCGCTGGCCGTGAGCTGGATGCGGCGCAGGCCGGGGGTGGGCGTGCCGGTGCTCAGGCGCGCCGTTTCGGCGTAAGGCGTGCCCTGCAGGCACTGGAAGATGGCGGAGTGCTCGGAATCGGCCGGCAGCAGCCGCGAGCCGCTCTTGGCCAGCTCCGGCAACACCACCGGGCCTGCGGCGATCAGGGTTTCCTTGTTTGCCAGGGCAAGATCCTTGCCGGCCTTGATCGCCGCAAGGGTGGGCAGCAGGCCGGCGCAGCCGACGATGCCGGTAACCACCAGATCGGAGCTGGGCCAGGCCGCGGCGGCCTCCAGACCCTCGTTGCCCCCCAGCAGCTCCGGCAGGTGCTCTGGCCTGGTGGCGGGCTCAAGGGCCTGAAGGCGCTCGCGCAATTCGCCAACGCGATCTCCGTTGGCCAGGGCCACCACCTCCGGCGAGTGGCGGCTGATCTGGTCGACCAGCAGGTCGAGGTTGTTGCCGGCGGTGAGCGCCACCACCTGGAAGCGATCGGGAAATTCTTCGGCCAGCTCCAGGGTCTGGGTGCCAATTGAACCGGTGGAACCCAGCACGGCGATGGCTTTCACGGTGGGCGCCCCTTAAGGTTTCGGCACATCAGTCTCCCACCGCCCCTTGCCGATGACCCCAGCGCCTTCACCGCCAGCTGCATCGCCAGCCGGCCCATTGCCGCGCCCCTACGTGCTGCTGTGCGGCCTGGCCATGGGGGCTGCCGATGTGGTGCCGGGGGTCAGTGGAGGTTCGATGGCTTTCATCCTGGGCATCTACTCCACCCTGTTGGAGGCCATTGCTGGCTTCGATCTGGAACTGCTCAAACTGCTTGCTGCGGGGCGGTGGGCCGCGGCGGCAGCGCGGGTGCACCTGGGCTTCCTGCTACCGCTGCTGGCTGGGATCGCCGGCTCGGTACTGCTTCTGGTGCGGCCGATCACCTGGCTTTACGTCGCCCATCCGGTGTGGCTGTTCGCCTTCTTCTTCGGTCTGATCGTGGGCTCCATCGTGCTGATCGCCCGCCATGCCCACTGGGGCGTCAGCGGCCTGGTGGCGATGGCAGTTGGCGCAGCCGCCGCCCTGGTGTTCGTCACCCGGGTGCCGGTGACCATGCCCCACGACCCCTTCACCCTGTTCTGGAGCGGGGCGGTGGCGATTATGGCGATGATCCTGCCGGGCATCTCCGGTTCGTTCCTGCTGCTGGTGCTGGGCCAGTACCAGCATGTGATGGAGGCGGTGAAGGCTCTGGATCTGGCCACCCTGGTGCCGTTTGCCCTTGGCTGTGCCATCGGCCTAGCGGCCTTCGTGCGGCTGCTGCGCTGGCTGCTGGAGCGCTGGCACGGCCAGACCGTGGCCCTGCTGGTGGGGGTGATGGCGGGGTCGCTCTGGAAGATCTGGCCGTTCCGCACCGTGCTGGAAAGCACAATCAACGCCAAGGGCAAGCTCGTGGTGCTGCGGGATGCCCTGGCCTCACCGCCCGATGCGGGGGGCCTGGTGGGGGCCCTGGTGCTGGCGGCTATCGGCGTGGCCCTGGTGGTGGGGCTGGAGTGGTTGCAGCATCGGGTGGGTGTGGCCGAGATGGGCGGCTGAGGCTGCCCGTGTCTGCCGGCTGCGCCGACCGATCCCCTTAACTGAGCCGACTACTTCCTCCTCCTCCCCATGGCTCTGCCGGTGTGGCTGCAGCGCTGGAACTTCATCGACCGGGCCAGGCTGGAGCGCCAGCTGTGGGATGCATTTGAGCGCAAGGAAGACCTCGAGGCGCTGGTGGAGGGCTGTGAACCCGGGTTTCAGAAGGAGGTGTGGGCCACCACCCTGCAGCGCATTCGCAAGATCGAGCGGATGATGGAGGGGCAGGAGCGTCCTCCAGGGAAGTGAGTTGGAGGTGCGACCTTGTTGATTCGGCGTAGTTGATTCAGCGCGATCGATTCATTGGGCCGTGCTGATGGAGAGGCATTGCAAATCCGCACCGACCTTTTCGAGTCTCTTGTCGTTG
>JAYKGS010000025.1:0-12052 GCA_035284945.1 Synechococcus sp. | reverse complement strand
CACGCCTGGCGACCTTCACCAGCGGCATGTGCTTTGGCGAGATCAGTTTTCTCAGCGGCAAGCCCCGCAGCGCCGACGTGATCGCCGATGAACCGGGCCATGTGCTGGTGCTCAGCCGCGACGACTTTGAGCAACTGCGCGAGCGTTCTCCGGAAACCGCGATCCAGTTGCTGCTGGCCCTCTCCGCCGAACTGGGCGGACGGTTGGGCCGCACCAGCTATCAGCTCTCGGTGATGGATCACCTCTGAACGCGGAGTCCCGGGCGGGGCCATGGATCGCGAGAATCATCCATGGTCGACACTGGTTGGATGATCGCGACCCTCTCCCAGGCCAGCCCTGCGGCCCCAGCAGCTCCCCAGGCGGGGCGCGGCAGCTACTGGATCACCACCTTCGGCTGCCAGATGAACAAGGCGGATTCCGAGCGCATGGCCGGGATCCTCGAAGCCATGGGCTATCGGGCCGGCGACGACGAGCACAGCGCCGATCTGGTGCTCTACAACACCTGCACGATCCGCGACAACGCCGAACAGAAGGTGTACAGCTATCTGGGCCGCCAGGCCCAGCGCAAACGCGTCAATCCCAACCTCACCCTGGTGGTGGCGGGCTGCGTCGCCCAGCAGGAGGGGGAATCGCTGTTGAGGCGCGTGCCCGAGCTGGATCTGGTGATGGGGCCCCAGCACGCCAACCGGCTCGATGTGCTGCTGGCCCAGGTGGAGCAGGGCCAGCAGGTGGTGGCCACCGGCGAGCACCACATCCTTGAGGACATCACCACCGCCCGCCGCGACAGCAGCGTCTGCGGCTGGGTGAACGTGATCTACGGCTGCAACGAGCGCTGCACCTACTGCGTGGTGCCCTCGGTGCGGGGCCAGGAGCAATCGAGGCTGCCCGAGGCGATAAAGCTCGAAATGGAGGGACTGGCAGAGCGCGGTTTCAAGGAGATCACCCTGCTGGGCCAGAACATCGACGCCTATGGCCGCGACCTGCCCGGCATCACCCCCGAAGGCCGCCGCGCCCACACCCTCACCGACCTGCTCCATCACGTGCACGATGTGGCGGGGATCGAGCGGATCCGCTTCGCCACCAGCCACCCGCGCTATTTCACCGAGCGGCTGATCGACGCCTGCGCCGACCTGCCCAAGCTGTGCGAGCACTTCCATATTCCCTTCCAGAGCGGCGACGATGACCTGCTCAGGGCGATGGCCCGTGGCTACACGGTGGATCGCTACCGCCGCATCATCGAGCGCATCCGTGAGCGCATGCCCGATGCCGCGATCAGCGCCGATGTGATCGTGGCGTTCCCTGGCGAAACCGATGCCCAGTACCGCCGCACCCTCGCCCTGGTCGAGGAGATTGGCTTCGATGCGGTGAACACCGCGGCATACTCGCCGCGGCCCAACACCCCCGCCGCCGGCTGGCCGAACCAACTCAGCGAGACGGTGAAGGTGGAGCGGCTGAGGGAGCTCAACGCCCTGGTGGAGCGGGTTGCCCGCCAGCGCAGCGCCCGCTACCTGGGCCGGATCGAGGAGGTGCTGGTGGAGGGCAGTAATCCCAAAGACCCTGGCCAGGTGATGGGCCGCACCCGCACCAACCGGCCCACCTTCTTCCCCGGCCAGCGGCCTGATGGCACCCCGATCTCCGCCGGTGAGCTGGTGACGGTCAGAATCGACGAGGTGCGCGCTTTCTCCCTGAGCGGCACACTGGCCTGAGTTTCAGCCCCCTGCGGCACCGGTCTGCGCTGACCGCACCCCTGGGCTCCCCCGTTTCGCCCCGCCGATGCCTTCTGCCGTCAGCTCAGCCCCCAGCTCTCCAGCTCCGCTTCAGGTGGGTCTGATCTTCGGCGGCGCCTCCGGCGAGCACGCCGTGTCGATCCGCTCGGCAGCCACGGTGGCGCGGGGCCTGACCGGCGGCGCCAATGCTGCGCGCTACCGCACCACCTGCTTCTACATCGATCCCCAGGGGCGCTGGTGGGGCCCCGAACTGGCCGATGAGGTGCTGGCCCAGGCCACCCCTGCCAGCAGTGAGCAAATGGAGGGAGCGGCCCGCAAGAGCGGCCGCTCCCTGGCCTGCGGCGGCTTCCGTGGCTTGCCGGATGAAGCGCTGCAGATCGAAGTGTGGTTTCCGGTGCTGCACGGCCCCAACGGCGAAGACGGCACGATCCAGGGCCTGTTCACCCTGATGCAGGTGCCCTTTGTGGGTTCGGGGGTGCTGGGATCGGCCGTGGGCATGGACAAGCAGGCGATGAAGGCCGCCTTCGCCGCCGCCGGCCTGCCCCAGGTGGCCTATGCGTGCGTCAGCGCCAGCCAGGTGGAGCTTGATCCCGAGGCCCTGATGGATCGGCTCGAAATCCAGCTCGGCTATCCCTGCTTCGTCAAACCGGCCAATCTGGGCTCCTCGGTGGGGATCAGCAAGGCCACCGAACGAATCAGCCTGCTGCAAGGCCTGCGCGCCGCCGCCGCCCTCGATCAGCGCCTGGTGGTGGAGCAGGGTGTGGTGGCCCGGGAGCTGGAGTGCGCCATCCGGGGTGGCGGCCATCTCAGCCTGCAGGCCTCGGTGCTGGGGGAGATCTGCTTCGATGCCGACTGGTATGACTACGACACCAAGTACAGCGACGGGAAGAGTCACACCGTGATCCCGGCGGGGGTGCCCGCAGCGATCGCTGAGCGGGCCCGCAGCATGGCCATCCAGGCCTGTGAGGCCGTCGGTGCAATGGGGCTGGCCCGGGTGGATTTCTTCTACGGCGAAACCAGCGGTGAGTTGTGGCTCAATGAGATCAACACCATGCCGGGATTCACCAGCCAGAGCATGTACCCGATGCTCTGGGCGTCCAGCGGCATCCCCCTCTCGCAACTGGTGCACGAATTGCTCCAGGGGGCCCGAGAATGGCATCAACCATCCCTGGCCACCCCCACGCCATGACAGAAGGTCTGCTCTGGCTTCCCCTCCTGCTGGTATTTGTGCTGATTGCTGCGCTGGGCTGGTTGGAGCGACGGCGCCAGCGGCTCTTTCGCGAATGGGCCGCCGGCTCCGAGCTGGCCAAGCTCGACAGCTGCGGCGGCGCCCGACTCTTGGATGGGGTACTCAGCTGGTGCCGCTTTGAAGCCGGCCGGATCCAGGAGGAGGGTTCTTTTGTCATCAAGGAACTGGAACTCGTTGAGCTCCTCTCTCTGCACTCCGGCGAAGCCCCCCTAACCGATGAGAGCCAGGGTGCCTGCAGGCTGCGGCTTGTGGGGGGAGGGGAGCGCAAGGATCTGCCCTTCGCCGATGCAGACCGGGCCCGCCGCTGGATCGAGGAGCTGATGTCTCGCTCCCGCTGCGAGCTTTGAGCCAGTTGCGGGGCTTATCGCGGTGAGAGCCACCCCATCGCCGCCCGGTTCGGAACGCCGGCGCCAGCTGGCTCAGCAGAGGATCAGGGAGCGGCTGCGCAATTCCTGGAGACTGGTGGTGTTGCTGGCCCTGTCCGCCGGCCTGGGCTACGCCCTGCTGCGACAGGGCTGGATCCTCACCGGCACCAGCCAGGTGGAGGTCATCGGCAGTGAGCTGGTCAGACCCGAGCAAGTGGTGCAGGCTGCCCAGCTGACCTTCCCCCAGCCCCTGCTGGCACTGCAGCCCAAGCGGATCGCAGCCGCTGTGGCGAATGCCCTGCCGGTGGAGCAGGTGCAGGTGCGCCGGCTGATGGCGCCGCCCCGACTGCAAATCGAGCTGGTGGATCGCCAGGCGGTGGCCCGGGCCCAGCGCCGCACCGCCCATGGAATTGAACAGGGCTACGTCGACCGACTGGGCCACTGGCTGAGCATTCGCCAGGGCAGCGCCCTGGCCACCAAGGGCAGCAAGGGTTTTCTGGTTTTGGGCTGGCAGCCAAGCTATCGCCCGGTTCTTGCCCTGGTGCTGGCCCAGCGGGAGCGCCTAAGGGTGGGCTCCGATCTCCGCCAGATTCGCTTCGCCCCCGGGGGCAACATCTGGCTGGAGAGCGCCAGTCTCGGCCAGGTGCGTCTGGGCCTGGTCGACGACCAACTTGTCCGGCGGCTGGAGGTGCTCGGACACCTGCAGAAACGGTTGCCAGGCCAGATGAAGGGCCGCCGGCTCCAATCGATCGACCTCAGCGATCCGGAACAGCCGGAACTAGGCCTGCCCGGCCCGGCGGCCCCTTCGCCCAAGTCCCCTTGATGGGCATTCGGGCAGCAGTTGCATCTAGGGCTCTGCAAAGGTGGGACACTGCCTGGACCTAAGGACGTCAATCGCGTTCATAATGCAGCCGCAGATTCCAAGCCCCGCCTCCTCCGATGCCGCTATGACCGAAAGCTCATCCCCTGGCAATGGAGCCCAGCCTTCGGGAGGGATCGTGCCGAGCCAGACGGCCCGGATTGAAGTGATCGGGGTGGGCGGCGGGGGCAGTAACGCGGTGAATCGCATGATCGCCTCCGATCTCCAGGGGGTTGGCTATCGGGTACTCAACACCGATGCCCAGGCCCTGTTGCAGTCGGCCTCCCAGAAACGCATCCAGCTGGGGATGAAGTTGACCCGGGGCCTGGGGGCAGGCGGCAATCCCGTGATCGGCCAGAAGGCTGCCGAAGAGTCCAGAGGCGAGCTGCAGGAGTCTCTCCAGGGAACCGACCTGGTGTTCATCGCGGTCGGCATGGGCGGAGGAACCGGCACCGGCGCTGCACCGATCCTGGCCGAGGTGGCGAAGGAAGTGGGCGCACTCACGGTGGGTATCGTCACCAAACCCTTCACTTTCGAGGGCCGCAAGCGGATGCGCCAGGCGGAAGAGGGCATCGCCCGTCTGGCGGAGAGCGTGGACACCCTGATCGTCATACCTAATGACCGCCTGCGGGATGCGATTGCAGGAGCGCCTCTGCAGGAGGCCTTCCGCACCGCCGACGATGTGCTCCGCATGGGCGTCAAGGGCATCAGCGACATCATCACCAAGCCGGGCCTGGTCAACGTTGACTTCGCCGATGTGCGCTCGGTGATGGCCGATGCCGGCACTGCCCTGCTGGGCATCGGCGTGGGCTCCGGTCGCTCCCGCGCTGTCGAAGCGGCCCAGGCAGCGATCAGCAGCCCCCTGCTGGAGTCTGCCCGCATTGACGGAGCCAAGGGCTGCGTGATCAACATCAGCGGCGGCAAGGACATGACCCTCGAGGACATGACCACCGCCTCCGAAGTGATCTACGAGGTAGTGGATCCGGACGCCAATATCATTGTGGGAGCAGTTGTGGACGAGCGCCTCGAGGGTGAGATCCACGTGACCGTGATCGCCACCGGTTTCGAAAGCGGTGCTCCTTACCCCAGTGAGCGTCCCATGACGAGTTTCACTTCCCCCGGCCTCCTGAACAGCCAGGAAGAGAAGGGCGCCAAGATCCCCCCCTTTCTGCTCAACCGCCAGAACCAGGGCCATATCTAGACCCCGTTTGGCTGCCCCCATCCGGGGGGGAGTTGAAGTGGTGACCCGGAGTCCACGCCTGCATCGAGCATCCCGTGTGGCTGCTCCCTTCCGGTTCTGACCAGGTTTGGGCGTCGGAGCCGCATGGATCCGAGTCTCCTGGATGCTAGCAATGGCTGCTCCCGCTCCCCTACCCGTGCCCCTGCGCCCCGCAGATCTGGTGAGCCGCAAACTGGCCGGTCTGCCGATCGCGGTGCTGACGGCCTGGGATGCCATCTCCGGAGCGGTTGTGGCCGAAGCCGGCGCCGACGCGGTGCTGGTGGGCGATTCGCTGGCGATGACGGTGCTGGGCCACGCCACCACCCTGCCGGTGACCCTTGAGGAGATGCTGCATCACACCAGGGCCACCGCCAGGGGCCTGGCAAGCGTCTGCTCGCCCGGCCAGGAGCCGCTGCTGATCTGTGATCTGCCCTTTCTGAGCTACCAGTGCAGTGCCGACGCTGCCGTGGCTGCCGCTGGCAGGGTGCTGAAGGAAACACCCGCCGCCGCCGTCAAGCTCGAGGGCGCCGAACCGGAAACCCTGGCGGTGATCGATCGCCTGGTGCGCAGCGGCATACCGGTGATGGGCCACATCGGCCTGACGCCCCAGTCGGTACATCGGCTCGGCTACCGCCGCCAGGGCAACGACGATGCCAGCCGTGAGAAGCTACGGCGCCAGGCACTCTCACTACAGGCTGCTGGCTGCTTTGCCCTGGTGCTGGAACACGTTCCCCCCGCACTCGGCGCCGATCTGCAGCAGATCCTGGCTCTGCCGGTGATCGGCATCGGCGCCGGCGAGGGTTGCGACGGTCAGGTGCGCGTCACCGCTGACCTGTTGGGCCTGACCTGCCGCCAGCCTCCTTTCAGTCCACCGCTGCTGCCAGGTCGGACCCTGGCGGTGGAGGCGCTGCGCGGCTGGATTGACTCCTGGCCCCGGCCCGCCCAGGTTCCTGCTGCTGCTCCTGCCACCAGGTCAGCAGCTCCCTCAGCACCCCATTGCTGAGGGCCAACCCGGCGGGATCGCTGAGTCGCCAGCGGGGCCCCTCAATGAGCAGCAGGCCTGCATCGAGCCAGGGCTGGAGCCGCTGTTGCAGCACCCCTAGCCCGACCTGGGCCAGCAGTACGGGCATGGGTACCCCTTCGCGGCGGCGCAGACCCACTAGCAGTCGCTCGTCCACGGGCACTCCGGAGCCGCCCTCCCGCACGGGCTCGGCCAGCCAGGCGGCATAGCCATCCCGGCTGCGGGGCCGGGCCAGCCGCTCACCCCAGGGGGCTGAGGTGGCGCCCATGCCGAAGCCCCACCAGCCTGCCCCGCTCCAGTAGACGCGGTTGTGGCGGCAGGCGTGACCGGGCAGGGCGTAATTGGAGATCTCGTAGTGGCCGTAGCCGGCGGCGCTGAGCCTGGCGCAGGTGAGCTCCATCAGGTCTGCGCCTAGATCGGCATCGGGAAGCTGCAGCTGGCCCCGGTCATGGCGCCGGGCAAACACGGTGCCAGGTTCCAGGCTGAGGTCGTAGATCGACAGATGGGGCGGTGCCAGGACGATCGCCCGGTCCAGCTGCTGGCGCCAGGCATCGAGGGCCTCCTCCGGCACGGTCTGCCCCGGCAGACCCTGGATCAGATCCAGGCTCCAGCTGGCTAAAGCCCCCTGGCGCCGGGCTCTGGCCAGCCAGTCGGCGGCCTCCAGCAGGTCGGCGCAGCGATGCCGGCGCCCCAGGCCCTCCAGCACCGCATCGTCAAAGCTCTGGCCGCCCAGGCTGACCCGGTTCACCCCGGTCTGCAGGTATGCCGCCAGGCGGTTCTGATCAAAGCTGGCCGGATCCAGCTCCAGGCTGATCTCGGCACCGGGAGCCAGGCCGAAACGCTCCTGCAGGGCGGCCAGCAGGGCCCTCACCTGGGCGGGGAGCAGCAGGGATGGGGTCCCACCGCCGAGATACACGGTGGATAGGGGCGGACCAGGGGGAGCAGCCGCAATCTCCCCGAGCAGCTGGTTTAGATAGGTCGCGATCGAGGCGGCACCCGGCGCACCGGACTCAGCGCCGGCCCTGTCGCCCAGGGGGACCACGGGAAAATCGCAGTAGAAGCAGCGCCGGTGGCAGAAGGGGATATGCAGGTAGGCGCTGCGGGGGGGGAACACGGGGCGAAGAGATCGTTAAGGGCGGGAACCACCCTGGGGCCAAAGGTGCCGAAATCGGCCATGCTGCCCACCTGAACGGCTGGGTGCCAGGCGAGACAGGAATGGTGGACACCCTCATCCTGATCCTGTTCCTGATCTCCGGCGCCGCGGCCGGCTGGCTGGGGGTGGACCTGCTGCCAGAGCGCCTGCTGCAGCAGGTGGACAGACCGGAGGGTCTGCGGACCGTGCTGGGTGGCTTCGGCGCCTTTTTCGGCCTGCTGGCGGGCTTCTTCTTCGGCCAGCTGCGCCGGCGCCTGATGGCCCAGGTGCGCTCGATGCCCACCGACCTGCTGGTGAGCCGCGCAGTTGGCCTGATCCTGGGGCTGCTGGTGGCCAACCTTCTGCTGGCGCCGATCCTGCTGCTGCCCCTGCCCTGGGAGGTGGTGTTTGTCAAACCGCTGGCGGCAGTGCTCAGCAATGTGTTCTTCGGGGTATCGGGCTACAACCTGGCCGAAGTTCACGGCCGCACCCTGCTGCGCCTGTTCAACCCCAGCAGCACCGAGGCCCTGCTGGTGGCCGAAGGGGTGCTGCAGCCGGCCAGTGCCAAGATTCTTGATACCAGCGTGATCATCGACGGTCGCATCCGCGGTCTGCTGGATTCGGGCCTGCTGGAGGGCCAGGTGATCGTGGCCCAGAGCGTGATTGATGAACTCCAGGCCCTGGCCGATTCGGGGAATGCTGAGAAGCGCGGCCGGGGCCGCCGCGGCCTGAGGCTGCTCAGCGAGCTGCGCGAGCAATACGGCCGCCGCATGGTGGTGAACAGCACCCGCTACGAGGCCAACGGCGTCGACGACAAGCTCCTGCTGCTCACCGCAGACACCGGCGGCACCCTGCTCACCGCCGACTACAACTTGGCCAAGGTGGCCGAAGTGAAGGCTCTCAAGGTGCTCAACCTGAGTGAGCTGGTCATCGCCCTGCGCCCCGATGTGCTGCCCGGCGATGAGCTGCAGCTCAAGATCGCCCGGGATGGCAAGGAGGCCGACCAGGGCGTCGGCTACCTCGATGACGGCACGATGGTGGTGGTCGAGGGGGCCAGGGGACGCATCGGCGAGCGGCTCCCGGTGATTGTCACCGGTGCCCTGCAGAACCCCACAGGCCGGATCGTCTTCGCCCGGTGTGAAGGGGCCGTCGCGGAAGCGGGCAGCGAGGCAGCCCCCAAGCGCAAGCCCCGCAACTCCGATCGCAATCGGGTCAATCCAGCCCCCTCCAATCCGCAGCCCGGTGGCCCCCGCTAGGCTCCGCAAACCTGCTTCTCCCAACCGCGGATGTCGGTGTCAGCCCCCTACTACGGCGATTCCGCGGTCATGCGCACGCCGCCGCCCGATCTGCCCAGCCTGCTGCTTAAGGAGCGGATCGTGTATCTGGGGCTACCCCTGTTCAGCGACGACGACGCCAAGCGGCAGATGGGCATCGACGTGACCGAGCTGATCATCGCCCAGCTGCTCTACCTGGAGTTCGATAACCCGGACAAGCCGATCTTCTTCTACATCAACTCCACCGGCACCAGCTGGTATTCCGGTGACGCCGTGGGCTTCGAAACCGAGGCCTTCGCCATCGCCGACACGATCAGCTACGTGAAGCCGCCGGTGCACACCATCTGCATCGGCCAGGCGATGGGCACCGCCGCCATGATCCTCAGCGCCGGCACCAGGGGCCAGCGGGCAGCCCTGCCGCATGCCTCGATCGTGCTGCACCAGCCCCGCAGTGGCGCCCGCGGCCAGGCCACCGACATCCAGATCCGGGCCCAGGAGGTGTTGCACAACAAGCGCACCCTGCTGGACATGCTCTCGGCCAACACCGGCAAATCCGTGGAGCAGCTGGCCCGCGATTCCGACCGCATGACCTACTTCACCGCCGAGGAGGCAAGGGAGTACGGCCTGATCGACCGGGTGCTCACCAGTCAGAAAGACCTGCCCGCCCCTCCGCCGGCGACCGTCGCCGGCCTGGGCTGAGCTTCCAGGAGTCCCGACCTCAACCCGCCCAGCGCCCCGCTCCGACTTCCGTCCTCCGTCCGCCCCCTCGACCCATGCCCATCGGCACCCCCAGCGTTCCCTACCGCCTCCCCGGCAGCCAGTACGAGCGCTGGGTCGACATCTACACCCGTCTGGGTGTGGAGCGCATCCTGTTCATGGGCTCGGAGGTCAACGACGCCGTGGCCAATGCCCTGGTGGCCCAGATGCTCTACCTCGACTCGGAGGACAACTCCAAACCGATCTATCTCTACATCAACTCCCCGGGCGGGTCGGTGACAGCTGGCCTGGCGATCTACGACACCATGCAGTACGTCAAATCTGAGGTGGTGACCATCTGCGTGGGCCTCGCTGCCTCCATGGGCGCCTTCCTGCTGGCGGCAGGCACCAAGGGCAAGCGGCTGGCCCTGCCCCATAGCCGGATCATGATTCACCAGCCCCTCGGCGGCACCAGCCAGCGCCAGGCCAGCGACATCGAGATCGAGGCCAAGGAGATCCTGCGGATCAAGGACATGCTCAATCGCTCGATGGCTGACATGACCGGCCAGAGCTTCGAGAAGATCGAGAAGGACACAGACCGCGACTACTTCCTAAGCGCGGCCGAAGCCAAGGAGTACGGCTTGATCGACCGGGTGATCGCCCACCCCAGCGAGGCCTGAATGGCCTTTGCGTAAGCTCGATTCCTGCCCAGCCCAGACACCAAGCCTCGATGGCCCAGCTCTTCTACGACACCGACGCCGATCTCAGCCTGCTGACCGGCAAGACGGTTGCCATCATCGGCTACGGCTCCCAGGGCCATGCCCATGCCCTCAACCTCAAGGAAAGTGGCATCAACGTGGTGGTGGGTCTCTACGCAGGCAGCCGCTCAGCCGACAAGGCCAAGGCCGATGGCCTGGAGGTGCTCAGCGTGGCGGATGCCTGCGCCAAGGCCGACTGGATCATGGTGCTGCTGCCCGATGAGTTCCAGAAGACCGTCTATGACAAGGAGATCGCGCCCCATCTGGGCGCCGGCAAGGTGCTCAGCTTCGCCCACGGCTTCAACATCCGCTTCGAGCTGATCCAACCCCCCCCGGAGGTGGATGTGGTGATGATCGCCCCCAAGGGGCCAGGCCACACTGTGCGCTGGGAATATCAGAACGGCATGGGGGTGCCCTGCCTGTTTGCCGTCCACCAGGACGCCAGTGGCCAGGCCCGCGCCCTGGCGATGGCCTACGCCAAAGCGATCGGCGGTACCCGGGCCGGCATCCTGGAGACCAACTTCAAGGAAGAGACCGAAACTGACCTGTTCGGTGAGCAGGCCGTGCTGTGTGGCGGCCTTTCCGAGCTGGTGAAGGCCGGCTTCGAGACCCTGGTGGAGGCCGGCTACCAGCCCGAGCTGGCCTACTTCGAGTGCCTGCATGAGGTGAAGCTGATCGTGGATCTGATGGTGAAGGGCGGCCTGACGGCCATGCGTGATTCGATCTCCAACACCGCCGAATACGGCGACTACGTGAGTGGTCCGCGTCTGATCACCGCCGACACCAAGGCCGAGATGAGGCGGATCCTGGCGGATATCCAGGACGGCAGCTTCGCCCGGAATTTCGTGGCCGAGTGTGACGCCGGCAAGCCCGAGATGACCAGAATCCGCGAGCGCGATGCCGCCCATCCGATTGAGCAGGTGGGCAAGGGCCTGCGCTCGATGTTCTCCTGGCTGAAGGCGGCCTGAGCCAGCCCCTGCTGAGCAACCCCCTCCTGTTGGTTGCCCTCGCCTGCGGCCTGGATCGGCTGGTGGGTGACCCCCGCTGGTGCCCCCATCCGGTGGTGGTGATGGGCAGGGCAATCACCCTGTTGCGCCGCGGCGCCCAAGCCTGGGCCGGCACCAGAGTCTGGAAGCTGCGGCTGGCGGGGGCCTGGATCACCCTGGTGCTGGTGGGTGGCAGTGGCCTGGCTGGCTGGGGTCTGGAGCGGCTGGCTCCGGCGCCCCTGCTGGTGGTGGCCTTGGCCAGCGGCCTGGCTGGCCGCAGTCTTGAGCAGGCGGTGTGGCGGGTGCTGGGGGGCCTCCCCATATCCGTACAGCCCGTACAGAACCAGGCAGGGCCCGCTGGCGACCGTCCCACCCGGGAGGCCCTGCAGCCCGCACGCCAAGCCCTCGCCTGGATCGTGGGTCGCGACACCGATCGACTCGATCGCGCCGGCATCCTCCGGGCCCTCGCCGAAACCGCCAGCGAAAACGCCGTGGATGGCCTGTTCGCACCCTTGTTCTGGATGCTTGTGGGCGCAGGATTCTGGAGTGCGGGCTTGAGCAGCGCTCCTGGGCCGTTGGCCCTGGCTTGGGGCTTCAAAGCGGCCAGCACCCTCGATTCGATGCTGGGCTACCGCCAAGGAAGGCTGCTCTGGCTGGGCACCGCCGGCGCCCGGCTCGACGACCTGCTCGTGTGGCTGCCCTGCCGCCTGGTAGCCCTCAGC
Source organism: Synechococcus sp. (assembly GCA_035284945.1). Taxonomy (GTDB): domain Bacteria; phylum Cyanobacteriota; class Cyanobacteriia; order PCC-6307; family Cyanobiaceae; genus Cyanobium_A. The sequence goes on along the minus strand of JAYKGS010000025.1, from coordinate 44 downwards.
CTGCCGCTGGCCGCGGGTGCCGGGCCCGGCGGCTGTTTTCGAGG
>JAYKGS010000024.1:0-10981 GCA_035284945.1 Synechococcus sp. | reverse complement strand
CAGGGCCCAGGCCAGCTGGTGGGAAAGATCTGCCGCCAGATCCCCACCCAGATCGCCGGCAGCCAGCAGACGGCGCCCCGGAACCCCAAATACCGCCGCCAAGGCAAGGGGATCGAGGGGCTGGGGCATGGCAAAGAGCCGCTCGAAATCGAGGGCCTCCTCTGGCATGGGGCGGATCGGCAGCTGCTCAAAGATGCCGCCACCGCCATTGTTGATCAGGATCACGGTGAGTCGACCCCTGAGTTGGCGCTGCCAGAGCCAACCGTGGCTGTCGTGCAGCAGGGCCAGATCTCCGCTGAGCAGCACGGCCTGGCCCAGCGCCTCGGCCACACCGCAGGCACTCGAAAGGGTGCCATCGATGCCGGAAGCACCCCGGAATCCATACACGGGTCGCCAGGGAGCGGTGGGATCTCCGAAACTTTCCCAGTCGCGTACGGGGCTGCTGTTGGCAATCACCAGAGGCAGGTCCGCCGGCAAGACCTGGCCCAGCAGCCGCGCCAGGGTCGGCTCAGCCGCTCCGGGGGGCAGGACGTGGGCCAGCCAGTCCTGCAGTCCCCCCTCGCGCTTCTGCCAGACAGCCGCCAACTCAAGGCTGGCCGGATCCGGCCTGGCCAGCCAGCAGGCCTCAGGCCAGAGCGCCATCCAGCCGGCCAGCCCAGCCGCGCTCTGGTGGCAGCGGCAGCCCAGGGGATCGAGGCAGCGGGGATCGGCCTCACTCACCAACCACTGGGGCACGCCCAGGCCCGCCAACCAGCGCTGCAGGCGCCGGCTGGCGGGTAGGGAACCCAGCCGCAGCACCTGGGCAGGCCGCAGGTCGGGCTCGGGAGCATCCAGCAGCAGGTCGTAGCCGGCCACCAGCTGCAGCTGGGCCAGGCCGCGCAGGCCGCTGAGACCGTCGGCCAGCACCGGCCAGCCCGTGCGCCTTTGCCAGCGGCCCAGGGCCTCCACCTGGCCCTGCCAGTTCTGGGGGAAGCCGCGCCAGGGGCCCGCCACCACCAGACCTGGCCGATCGAGATCGGGCAGCGGCGCTGCGCCGTCGGCGGGCCAGGCCGGAGGCAAAGCGGCTGAAATAGACCTGGGAAGCAGCGCCGGAGAGGGGGCTGAACCGGCCGCGAGGGTTTCCTTGAGGGCAACCCTGGCCTGCATCATGGCAGGGCCGTCTGCGTGGAGCGGCTCGGCAAAGGGAAGGTTGAGATGCACCGGTCCCGGGGCCGCGCCGGAGCCCCGGGCGGCCAGCAGGGCGGCCTGGGCCAGCTCGGCGATCGCCCCATCGGCCATGGCCGCCAGGCCTGCGCCATGGCCCTGGCCCAGCCAACGCACATTCGCCGTCAGGAAACACTCCTGATTGACACTTTGGTTGGCGCCACAGCCCTTGAGCTGGTCTGGCCGGTCCGCCGTGATCAACAGCAGGGGGATGGCGCCGTAGTCGGCCTCCACCGTTGCCGGCAGCAGGTTGGCGACGGCCGTTCCGGAGGTGGTGATCACGGCGACCGCCTGGCCCGAGGCCCGGCCCAGCCCCAGGGCAAAAAATGCTGCCGAACGCTCATCCAGACAGGTGTGGAGGCCTAGCCCCTGGGATTCCAGCAGGCCGGCCGCCTGGGCCAGGGGGGCGGAGCGGCTGCCCGGGCAGACCACCACCTGGGACAGGCCACAGCGAATTAGCGCCGCCAGGAAAACCAGCGCCGCCTCCAGGTTGCGGGGGACCAATGCCACGCCGGAGCCATACAGGATGGAAGATCCATCCTCACCTGCGCCCTTGGCCACCCCGGAGCCCCCTGCCACCGCCTGCCCCCCCGCGAACCCCGACCCACGGGCAACCCTGCGCCGCCAGCTGGCGGGCGTGCTGGTGTGGGTGGCGCTGGCCCTGGTGCTGCGCTGGGTCGCGATCGAACCCCGCTGGATCCCCTCCGGCTCGATGCTGCCCAGCCTTCAGCTCCAGGACCGGGTGCTGGTGGAGAAGCTGCGCGCCCGCCTGAATCGGCCCCTGCCGGTCGGCACCGTGGTGGTGTTCCACCCGCCTCCGGCCCTGCTCGATGCTGGCTACGACCCGAACGCCGCCCTGATCAAACGGGTGGTTGCTGAGGCCGGGGATCAGGTCGAAATTCGCGATGGGGTGCTCTGGCGCAACGGGGCGCCGGCGTCGCTCGACTGGTCGGCCGAACCGATGGGGTACGCCCTGGAGCCGCTGACGGTTCCCCCCGCCCACCTGTTGGTGCTGGGGGATAACCGCAATGCCAGCCTGGATTCCCACATCTGGGGGCCCCTGCCCCGCCAGGCGGTGATCGGCACCGCCGTGCTGCGCTACTGGCCCCTGCAGCGATTCGGCTGGTTACGGTTCTCCGCCATCGCCCACCCCCCTGGTGTACCCGGAGAGGTGGGGTAGGGTGCAGACCGCCTGCGGTGCACACCGGCGATGTTCAACCCGGAGTTCCTGACCACCGACAATGAGGCGATCAGCGGCAACTCGCTGATTCAGTACCTTCAGGAGCAGTCTCCGGATGTGCTCCAGCGGGTTGCCCGCTCGGCCAGCGGGGATATGCAAGACATAATTCGCCACAACGTTCAGGGGCTCCTGGGCATGCTGCCCGGGGAACAGTTTGAGGTGAAGATCCAAACCAGCCGGGACAACCTGGCCGGCCTGCTCGCCTCGGCGATGATGACCGGTTATTTCCTGCGCCAGATGGAGCAGCGTATGGAACTGGACACCAGCTTGCTGGGCTGCGGCGATCTGGATACGGAACTGGACGCCGACCCCGGCGAACTCAGGGACTAGGCCGCTCCAGGGGGGCCAGCGCAGGGCTTGCGGGCACCACCCCCCAGCGCACCAGGGCCCGATCGATCCCCGCCAGATAGGCCCAGCTGCCGCCATCGGGAGCCCAGGGGCGCCTCTCCAGATCTGCAGCCAGCTCCCCCAGCTGCTCCGGGCCGCAGGCCAGCGGGGCTTCGTAATGGGCCGGCACCAGCCAGCGAAGCTGCGGTTCGGTCGCCAGGGCGCGGATCCAGGCCAGCAGGGCGGCCCGGCAACGGGGAAACACAAGCCGTTCCAGCACCGGAGCGACCTGCAGGGTCGGCTGATCCCCGGGCACCAGCTGCTGGAATGCGGCCTGCCAGCCGGACTGCCAGCGGAAGGGGTATAGCCCGTAGTAGGCCCGCCGGCTGCGCAGCCCAGGGGCCAGCAGACCGTTCAGGAGCCCTCGCCAGCCCGGCAGTTCCAAAGGCTCGGGGCGCAGGTAGGAGGCAAACAGCACCAGCCGCTGCCAGCCGCGACGGCGCCGCTCCGGCGTATCGGTGAGAGGCTCCTCACCGCGCTCCCGCGCGTGGAAGAGCAGGGGGGTTGGGTCGGGCGCAAAGAGCTCCGGCGGCTCGGCACCGATCGCCACCAGGGCGTCGGTCACCAGCAGGCAGCCACTGGCCCGGTGCAGGCAGGCCACTTCCATGAAGGTGCCCAGGCCCAAATCCAGGGGACCCAGAGGCACCCAGGCCAGTTCGTCGCTGTGGGGCAGGCCCTGCTCAAACAGAACCCGGGTGCGGCTGGCCGGGAAACCGAGCCAGCTCAGGGGCAGGGACAGGGGAAAACTCCATTGCCGGGGGGTCACCCACACCTGGGCACCCGGAAAGGCCCGGGCCATCACCGGTACGGGCAATTTGTGCTCCAGGCCAGAGCTGGTGGGCAGCACAATGGTGCGCACCGGGCCATGCTGGAGCTCCAGTTCGGCCAAGGCTGCGCGAACCTCCCCTGTGGGGGGCACCGGGGCATAGAGCAGCAGCCCGGTTCCCAGCTTCAGCACGGTCATCCGGATCGGCACCGCCACATAGAACACCCCCAGCAGCTGCTCCAGGCTCCAGACCTGGCCTGGAATCAGCTCGCGCACCAGGGTGCGGCGATGGCCGTAGGGGTAGAGGGGCAGTAGGGGCCACCAGGGCCAGAACCGGTCGTCAGAAGGGGACTTCACCTCAGGCCAGCAGCACCAGGCTGATGCTCATCACCACCATGCCCGCGGTGACCCCTGCGATCATCAGATGATGGTGGGCACCGGTGCGCTGGGCCGCCGGCAGCATCTCATCCAGGCAGATGTACACCATCAGGCCGGCAACGCTGGCGAAGACCAGCCCCATCACCGTATCGGTGAGCATGGAGCGCAGAAACACGTAGCCCACCAGCGCGCCGATCGGCTCCGCCAGGCCGGAGGCGAAAGACACCCAGAAGGCCTTCTGGCGACTGCCGGTGGCGTAGTAGACGGGCGCAGAGATCGCCAGACCCTCCGGAATGTTGTGGATAGCGATGGCGATGGCGATGCCGATCCCCAGCCGGGGGCTGGAGAGGGCCCCGAGGAAGGTGGCCAAGCCCTCGGGGAAGTTGTGAATGCCGATGGCCAGAGCCGAAAACAGGCCCGTGCGCAGCAGGCGCTGGGAGCCCACCTGGCAGCCCTCTTTCTCCGCCAGGTTGAGGTCGTGGCTGGGCAGGTAGTTATCAATCAGAGCGATCAGCAACATGCCGGCAAAAAAGGCGCCCACGGTGGCGCCATAGCCGGCGGCGGGGCCCAGCCCCAGCACCAGCGAGTGTCTGGCTTTGGGAAAAATCTCCACGAAAGAGACAAAAATCATCACGCCGGCGGAAAAGCTCAGCGAGAGGGTGAGGACCCTGGGGCTGAAGCGCCTCGACACCAGCCCCAGCAAGCTGCCTACCCCCGTGCACAGCCCGGCAGCCAGGGTGAGAGAGAAAGCAAACAGCACCCGCTGATTCAGGTCAACCAAAGGTCCTGCTCCGGGGCCGCGGCTTCCACAGGGGTATCCACAGCGGTATCAACGGGGTCATCATCAGAGGGCATGCTCGAGGGCCGTTGTCCCCGACTCGGAGGCCTGACTGCTCAGCCACTGGCGCCCTTGGACGAGAAAGGCGGACCAATCCAGTTTCTCGGCCTCAGCGGCCCGGGCCACCAGCAGGGGAGCCTGGCGCTTGATCGCCGCAAGATCAGGTTCCGGCACACCTACCGACAGGGCCAGCATGTCGGCCATAGCACTGGCCACCACCCGGGTGAGATAGGCGGCGCTGAGGGCCTGCAGGGCGCTGCCCACCAGCCAGGTCGCCCCGTGCCACTTCACCAGAGAGGCTAGGGCCTGGCTGCTCCACTCGACAACCCCCAGGGCCAGGGAGGCCCGCGCGAGCTCCGCGGCAGCGGCCCGGAGCTGCTCCAGGTTCCAGGGGCAATCCCAGAGCCGGGCCATCTCCTTGAGCATCAGGCCATTGGCGACGGCGAGCACCAGTAGGTCCAGGCTGGGCACCGGGGCTGCCACCACACCGGCGGCCACCAGCCACTGGGTACGGCGCTGCAGGGGCAGAAAGTGATGACGGCGCAGGCGCTCAAGATCCCCCTGCCAACTGGCGTGCAGCTGCGCGAGGCGGCGTAGCTGGCGGGCCTGGCGCAGACCAGGGGCCCCGCGCGCGAGCTGGGCGGCCAGGGGGGCCAGGCTGGCGGCCAGGGTCTGGGACTCACCGTTCCAGAAGAGCAGTTGCTGGGCCAGCCCTGGCCCAAGCTGGGAGCGCACCTCCAGGGCCAGGGCCTCAAGCTCAGGCCCTGCCTGGCTGGTTTGTACCAGCAGCCAGACTGGCTGGCCCACAGGCAGGCACTCCAGCCAGCGCAGGTCAGCGACCGACAGGGGCGTGCGCAGGTGGTGCAGCAGGCCATCGCAGGCCTCAAACAGCTCCGGCCAGCGCCAGGAGCCACTCCAGGCCGGCAGCGGATGGGCCCAATGCAGAGCCAGGGGCTCGGGGCCCCGCAGCGCCTCCAGCAGCACCGGCTGGAGCTCAGCTGGCGGCGGACAGGTGCCCACCAGAGCCAGCATCAGTCCGTTCCGTCCAAGCTCGACGCGCAGTCCGGCCAGCTGCTCGGCCCGCCGGAGGGTTGGCTGCTCCTCCAGCCTGGCGAACTGGGCCTCCAGCTGCTCCAACCGCTCGAGCCAGCCAGGCACATCCGTTACCGCGACTGGCTGGCGCCGGCGGGGCCGACGCAACCACCAGGCCCCTCCCAGCAGAACCATCAGGCTGAAACCGGGAGAGATGGGCAGATGGCCCAGCCGCAGCAAGGCATCTGTGCTGAGCCAGCCCCCCAGAGCCGCTGCCGCGGCAGGGAGCAGGGGCCCCAGGGGGGCCGGGATGGACTGACGCAGGCTCAACGGCTCAGGCTGGGCTGAAGCATCTTTAGCTCAAAGTATGGCGCTGCGCCTGGGCAGATCCCTTCTAGCTTGATGTCCAGTTGGAGGCGTGCCTTGCCGGCGCCGTGGCCGAACGACAACCGCCTCCAGGTGCGACGGGTGCTGTTGGTCGCCCTGGCCGTCAATATCAGCATGACTGTATTGAAAATGGTGCTGGGCCTGTTGAGCGGTTCGCTGGCTGTGCTGGCAGACGCGATGCACAGTGCCACTGATGGGTTTTCAAGCCTGCTGGGGCTGCTGACCAACGGGCTGGCCGATCCCGAACCGGACCGGGACCACCCCTACGGCCACCACAAATATGAGGCCCTGGGTGCCCTGGCAATCGCCGTCTTCATTCTGTTCACGGCCTTTGAAATCCTCCAGACGGCCCTGGATCGACTGCGTGCGGGGCTCCAGCCCCTGCGGCTCGAGGGTCAGGAGCTGTGGCTGCTGCTTCTGGTGCTGGGCTTCAACATTCTGCTGGCAAGCTATGAGCGTTCCGAGGGCAGGCGGCTCGGCAGCCAGCTGCTGAAGGCCGACGCCTCCCACACCAGCAGCGACATCTGGACCACCGCCGTGGTGCTGGTTGGGCTCTCAGGAGCGGTGTGGCTGAAGCTGCCCTGGCTGGATGTGGCCCTGGCCATCCCCCTATGCCTGTTGCTGGTGAGGGTGTGCTGGACAGTGCTGCGCTCCAATCTGCCCCTGCTGGTCGATCAGATCGCCATTGCTCCGGAGGCGATTCACCAGGTGGCCATGGATGTGCCAGGGGTGCTCAACTGCCATGACATCGCCAGTCGGGGCGTGCTGGGCCAACAGGTGTTCATCGACATGCACATGGTGGTGGATGCGGACGATCTGCCCACGGCCCATCGGATCACCGAGCTGGTGGAAGAGCGCCTGGAGTCCAGGTTCGGCAGAGTGCGCTGCACGATCCACCTGGAACCGAGGGAATACGCCAGCGCTGCGATCACCTTCAAGGGGACCCATGGCTGAACTGCTGGACAGCCTGACAACCAGACAACGCAGTCAGATCCAGGCCTGGGCTGCGGAATTGCAGGCTGCGCCGGGCTGGTGCGGCAGCCTGCCGGTGGCCGTGCTGGATCGCTGCTGGCTGCGACTGGGGCGGTTGCCAGTCGAGCAACTGGCAGCGCATTTTCCGCCGGATGCCAGTGGCGAGGCACCTGAGCTGGTGCGCTATCGGGGCTGGATAGCTGCCGGGCAGCCGGCCTGGGCAGCCCAGTTGCGCTGCTGGCAGGAATTCGGCCAACCGGCCTGCCAGCAAGCCCTGCGGCGCTTCTGGAGCAACCAGGAGCGGGGCAACCACAACTGGACCCTGGCCACCTACCTCCAGTTGCTGACCACCTATCGCCGTCAGTTTGAAGCAGGAGCTAAGCGTGCCCTGCCCCTGATAGTGCTGGCCAGGGCGGACCAGGTCGGGGGCCACCAGCTCCACTGGTTGAGCCCCTGGGCCAGCCGATGCGGCACACTTGCGCCTGACTGCAATGGCTGCGGCGATGGCCGAAGACACCCCACCTAGCCAACCCCGCTCCGACCGGGGAGCCCGCTCCAGTGGCGAAAGGCCGGCGGGCAACCGCGAACCTGGCGGATTCCGGATTCGTTTGAGCGACAACGAAATGCGGGCCGCCAAGGCCATCCAGGAAAGTTTTGGCCTGCGCTCCACCGTTGCCGCCCTGGGATTTGCGATTCGCACCGTTGCCCAGCTGCTCGAAGAGGGGCAGCTCGAGGGGCTGGTCGCCCAGCAGCGGGCCCAGGGGGACCGTCCCCAGGGGGATCGACCCCAGGGGGATCGACCCAGGGGAGAGCGGCGCTTCGGGGCTGGTGATGGCCGCATCAACCGTCAGGAGCGGGCCCCCCGTATCGACCCTTTCGCCCGCCCCAGCAAGCCTGTGGCCCCAAGCCCTGAACCCGAGGCTCCAGGCCCAGAACCAGGGGACGGGACTCCGGCCGATGAGATTCACGCCCAGGCTGACCCCCAGGAGCCCAGCTCCGAAATCACCGAGGGCTGAGGCCGATGTCCCGGCCAAGGGTTCTCTCCGGGGTTCAGCCCACCGGCTCCCTGCACCTGGGCAACTGGCTGGGTGCGATCCGCAACTGGGTCGCCCTGCAGGAGAGCCACGAAACCTACTTCTGCGTGGTGGATCTCCATGCCATCACCGTGCCCCATGAGCCGGCCAGGCTCGCCGAGGACACACTCACCACGGCGGCGATGTATCTGGCCTGCGGCATTGATCCGGCCCGCTCCACGGTGTTCGTGCAGAGCCATGTGGCAGCCCACAGCGAGCTGGCCTGGCTGCTCAACTGCGTCACGCCGCTCAATTGGCTGGAGCGGATGATCCAGTTCAAGGAGAAGGCCACCAAACAGGGCGACCAGGTGTCCGTGGGCCTGCTCGACTACCCGGTGCTGATGGCCGCCGACATCCTTCTCTATGACGCCGACCTGGTGCCGGTTGGGGAAGACCAGAAGCAGCACCTGGAACTGGGCCGCGCCATTGCCCAGCAGCGCATCAACGCCCGCTACGGCCGCAGGGGGCCCGATGGGGAGCCTGAGGCGATCCTCAAGGTGCCCGAGCCACTCATTCTCAAAGAGGGGGCGCGGGTGATGAGCCTCACCGACGGCACCAGCAAGATGAGCAAAAGTGATCCCAACGAGGGCTCGCGCATCAACCTGCTGGACCCGCCCGAGCTGGTGGCCAAAAAGATCAAGCGGGCCAAGACCGATCCCACCCTGGGCCTGGAATTCGGCAACCCGGAGCGACCGGAGGCTGACAACCTGCTGGGGCTCTATGCCCTGCTGGCCGGCGTAAGCCGGGAGCAGGCCGCCCGGGAATGCGGCTCCATGGGTTGGGGCAGTTTCAAGCCCCTGCTGGCCGAGGCGGCAATCGCGGCCCTCCGTCCCTTGCAGGAGGAATACCAGCACTGGCGCCAGCAGCCTGGAGCAATCGAATCGGTGCTGCGCGATGGCCAGGCAAGGGCCACTGCGGTGGCGGAGGCCACCCTGCAGCGGGTGCGCCGAGCCCTGGGCTTTCTTTCTCCCTGTTGAGCGCTCTTCCCGGGCTGCCGCTTACGGTTCGCGGTAGACAACCCTGCCCCTCTCGTCATTGCCGACATCGAGGAGCTGGGCGTGAAGCAGCCTCTCAATATTCTCTCGCAGCTCAGGACTCTCAACGCCAGCGGGGAGATCCAGTTCCAGCAGGGCGTCGTTGAGGCTGAAACCCGCAGCGCCGCTGCGGCGGGCCAGTTGCACCAGTTGCCTCTCCACAGAGAGGCCGGGATGGGGCGGCAACCAGCTGGCATTGGCCTGGTCCACCAGCTCGGGCATCAACAGCAGATCCACCAGCTGGCCCACAAAGCAGAGGCCAAAGGTGAGCAGCCACAGGACGCCACTGAAGGGTTTGCGGTTGTACAGGCGATGTACTCCACAGACACCAACCAGCCCGAGGGCCCAGAGGCCATAGGCCAGGGCAAGATTGCGGCGCTCGGGAGGCGGGAGCCGTCGGCCGATGGCCATCGTCAGGCTTCCGGCAGGGCTATTCCATTGAACCTCAAGGTGGCCGAAAGATCCCACACCCTGACCACCAGCCGGTGCCAGGGGGCGAGGGCTTCCATATCCAGGGCCATCCGGGTCGGTGCGGCCTGACGCAGACTGGTGGCTGCGGAGATCTCCTTACGGGCCAGCTCGATCCGCTCGCGCAGGGAGCGCTGCTGCTCGGGGGGCATCACCGCCTCGGGGCAGTGGTCCAGCAGCACCAGTCCCCGCTCAAACCAGCTGCTGAAATCCCCGATCAAGGAGTCGAGCAACTGATCGAGCAGCTCTCCTTCAGAGGTCGAGGGGGGAGGGGGAAAGGCTGAGTCAGGACCCATCCTGAAAATCTAATGGAGCTGGGTAGGATTCCAGATCGCCCTGTTGAGCTGCGCGATTCGTGCCCGTGACCTCCATCAGCCCGGATCCTGCGGTGATAGCCCTGCCCAAGACCAGCGAGAGCGAGCAGCTGCTGCGCATCCGCCACTCGATGAGCCACGTGATGGCGATGGCGGTGCAGAAGCTCTTTCCGAAGGCCCAGGTGACCATCGGTCCCTGGACCGAGAGCGGCTTCTACTACGACTTCGACAATCCCGATCCCTTCAGCGAGGCCGACCTCAAGGCCATCAAGAAGGAGATGATCCGGATCATCAACAAAAAGCTGCCGCTCGAGCGGCTCGAGGTGAGCCGCGCCGAGGCCGAGCGCCGCATCCAGGCCCAGAACGAGCCCTACAAGCTGGAGATCCTGGCGGGCATAACCGAACCCATCACCCTGTACACCCTCGGCGAGCAGTGGTGGGACCTCTGCGCCGGCCCCCACGTGGCCCACACCGGCGAACTCAACGCCAAAGCGTTTGAACTGGAAAGCGTGGCCGGTGCCTACTGGCGCGGCGATGAGGCCAATGCCCAGCTGCAGCGCATCTACGGCACCGCCTGGGAAACCCCGGAGCAGCTGGCGGAATATCAGCGGCGCAAGGAGGAGGCCAAACGGCGCGACCACCGCCGCATCGGCACCGATCTGGATCTCTTTTCAATCGAAGACGAAGCTGGCGCCGGCCTGGTGTTCTGGCACCCCCGTGGCGCCCGCATGCGGCTGCTGATCGAGAACCTCTGGCGGGAGCTGCACTTCGAGGCGGGCTACGAGCTGCTCTACACCCCCCACGTGGCCGACATCAGCCTCTGGAAGACCTCCGGCCACCTCGACTTCTACGCCGAGAGCATGTTCGGCCCGATGCAGGTGGATGAGCG
>JAYKGS010000023.1:0-5495 GCA_035284945.1 Synechococcus sp. | reverse complement strand
GTGAGGATCAGATCGGCACCGGCCCGACGGAAACACATCAGGGTTTCCAGCACCACGGCCCGCTCATCGATCCAGCCGCGCTCGGCGGCGGCCTTGACCATGGCGTATTCGCCGCTGACGTTGTAGGCGGCGATCGGCAGTTCGCTCTCCCCACGCAGGCGGTGGATGATGTCGAGATAGGCCAGGCCGGGCTTCACCATCAGGATGTCGGCGCCCTCCTGCTCGTCGAGCTGGGCCTCGGTGAGGGCCTCACGGCCATTGGCCGGATCCATCTGGTAGGTGGATTTGTCGCCAGGAATCACCTTGGCGGAGGTGGCGCGGGGAGCGGAATCCAGGGCTTCGCGGAAGGGGCCGTAGTAGGCACTGGCGTACTTGGCGGTGTAGCTGATGATCCCCACGTGCTCGAAGCCCTCCTCATCGAGGGCCTCACGGATGGCACCGACGCGGCCATCCATCATGTCGCTGGGGCCGATCAGGTCGGCACCGGCCCGGGCCTGGGCCACTGCCTGACGGCAGAGGATGTCGACCGTTTCATCGTTGAGCACCACGCCCTCGGCGGAGACGATGCCGTCATGGCCGTCGCAGGAGTAGGGATCGAGGGCCACATCGGTCATGATCGCCATGGCGGGGTGCACCTCCTTGAGGCGGCGGATCGCCCGCGGGATCAGGCCGTGCTCGTTGAAGCACTCGGCGCCGTCCTCGGTCTTGAGGCCGTCGGCCACCTTGGGGAACAGCACCACGCAGCGGATGCCCAGATCCCAGGCACGGCCAACCTCCTCCACCAGTCCCTCGAGGCTCCAGCGGTTGGCGCCCGGCATCGCCCCGATCGGCTCATTCCTCGTCCCCTCGTGCACGAACAGCGGATAGATGAAATCGGTGGGAGCGAGATGGTGCTCGCGCACAAGTGCCCTCAGGGCCGGAGTGCGCCGCAGCCGTCGCGGACGGTAGGTGAGCTCCATGGGGGGAATCGGTCTGGGCGGATCCTACGGACCGCCACCCTCCAGACAGGCAGCTCAGGTGAACCAGCCGACGACGGCCACCAGAACAAAACCGGCCCCAAGAGTCGCCTGAACCGCCACATCGATGCGATTGACCCGTGTCGCCACGGCATCCCGTTGCTGGCCCTTGGCGCGGGAGACGAGGTTTGTACCCACAAGAAAAAGCAGGAAGATGGCGAGACAGACAATATAGCTGTACACGTACAATTCATCAAGGTAGGTGAGGTAAGGAGCTGGCGGAAAGCTGCTCTTGTAGGTGTCCTGCATCACCACCAATGTCAGAAGTGCAGAGGGAGGAATGGCGATGCGGATGTCGCCCAGAACCCCCTCAATGGAGGGCGAGACAATAACGATAATCATCACGACCAGCACGGGGAAAATCCATTTCATGAACATCGCCCAGTCGCTCCTGCCAAACTCGAATACGGCGCTCAAGCGACTGAAACGCATGTCAGGCATTGCATCAAAGGGGTAGACGATCTGGGCAGGCTGCCAGCTCACCCCATCCAGGTCATAGCCGCTTAGATTCACATCCTCCCCCACTATCTGCGCAGCCGGATGCAGGGGCTCGAAGCGGATGCGATCCCGGCCCGATGCCAGCCCCTCCGCCTTGACCTCCAGGGATATCGCCAGGAATTGCGAGTCAAAGGGGGCAAAGCGCTGGGGCACATCGTTCACATAGAACTTGCTCGAGAAGCGAACGGTGGTGCCGAATTTGCTCCGATGGATCAGGCCCTCTGAAGCCGGAGCCACCTCACGGCTGGAATACTGGCCCAGTTCAATTTCATTGGCCAGCTCCATGATGTTCTCGGGATTGAGGCCCCTGCGCTCCAGAATTGCCTGCACTTCATCTCCCCACTCGAGCCAATACCAGCCCTCTGCGAGAAAACTATGATCAATCAGTGAAAGAGCATAAATATTGCGCACATGCAGGCCCACCCCCACCACTGGCCCGGGGGCATCCGCGGGCTCGGCCGGCAGGATCACTACGCTGGATAGGGGCTGGAGTGTCGCTGCGGCACGTTGACGCTGCGGCAGCACCGCATCAGCGGCGAGCGGCACCACGAGGGCAAAGGCAAACAGCAGCGACAACAGCAACGGCGCCAGCTGCCGCAGCAGTAAGAGGATCGGCCTGGCAAGGCGGTTCGATCGGGATCCCGAGGCCAAACGACCCCCCAGCGTGCGAGCCAACCGTAAGACTCTCAGCAGGCGGGCTCGCCCTGCTCAGAGACGGGTCGACTGTAGCCAGTCGGCCCGTGGATCCTTACTGCGCAGCGCCCGCAGCTGCCGAAGCAGATCGAGCTCCTCGGGGCTGAATTGATCTGGGAGTTTGAGTACGGGCGTCAGCAGCAGATCACCTCGACCTTCGCGCAGCGGCCAACCCTTGCCCTTGAGGCGCAGACTACGGCCCAGGGTCATGCCCGGCGGAACCTGCACGGAGGCCTCTCCATCGGGGGTGGCCACCCGCACCTCGCCGCCGAGGGCCAGCTCATCGAGGCTGAGGGGCAGCTCGGCCCGCAGTTGGTCGCCGTCGAGCTTCCAAACCGGATGCTCAAGTATCTGCAGGTTGAGATAGAGATCGCCGCGGCGCCCGGTGCCGGGCTGCAGATTGCCCTTTCCCTTGAGACGCAGCCGACTGCCCTGCTTCACCCCGGGGGGAATGCGCACCTGCACCCGCTCGTCGTTGACGGCGAGGGTGCGTTCGGAGCCCCGGTAGGCATCGGCCATGGAGATGCTGATGCTGGCTTCGGCATCGAGATTCACCGCAGGGGCGCGGCCACCGCTTGGCATGCCACCGGCAAAGCCGCCAGGAAAGCCCGAACTGAAACCGAAACCGCCGGGTGCCCCACCGGAGGAGGGCCCGCCAAACCGTCCCAGAAGGTCGTTGATGAAATCGTCAAAGTTGCCGTAGCGGCCGAAGTCAACATCCACTCCACTCACGCCGGAGCCGGAGCCACCGCCGGTCTGACTCCAGAACTGGCCGAACTGTTCGTAGCGGCGGCGCTTGTCAGGGTCGGAGAGCACCTCATAGGCCTCGCTCACCTCCTTGAACTTGGCCTCGGCGCCCGGGTCGCCCGGATTGACATCCGGGTGGTACTGGCGGGCCAGCTTGCGAAAGGCCCGCTTGATGGCATCCGCATCGGCATTCCTATCCACCCCCAGCACCTTGAAGTAGTCGCGGTAGCCATTAGCGCCCATCGACCCTCCCAGCGCGTCCTTTCCATTGTTTCAGCCACGGGGCTGATCAGCGGTCGCGCCGGAGGGCGGAAGGCCGAACGCCGGTGCCCCCCCCGATCCCGCTGTGGCTTTGCACACAAGGCACGGCCAGAGCCGGCCATCAGCCGTAACCTCGGCCCTGATCCCGCACCCCGATGTTTGAGCTCGGCTCCCTGCGTTCTGCCCTGTTGATCGGCCTGAGCACGGTGCTGCTGGGGTTCACGGCCACAGCCAGCGCCGCCAAAGGGGACAAAGTCTTGAGCGCCTCCACCAGCCCCAGCCTCGGCGAGGCCCTGGCCCCGTCCAGCCCTGAGCAAATTGCCCTAAGCGAATACCTGAGCGCCAAAGGGGCGATTTTCTATGGCGCCTGGTGGTGCCCAGCCTGCTTTCAGCAGAAAAACCTGTTCGGAAAGGAAGCCGGCAACCGCCTGCCATACGTGGAGTGTGACAAGAGTGACCAGGGCCGCGCCCGCTGCCAAGCTGCCCAGATTCGTGCCTACCCCACCTGGGACCAGCCTGGCAAGGAACGCCGCGAAGGGGTCCAGACGCTCGAGGAACTCAAGATCTGGAGCGGCTTCCCAGCCCGCACCCCCTGAAAGCCAGCCCTGCAGCCATCCCAACTGGAAGCGCGTGTTTCTCTCCCCAGCTTGCGAACGCAACCGGCAGCCGATCCTGGAGCTGCTCCAAACCTGGCTGCCAGAGCGGGCGCGGGTACTGGAAATAGGCTCCGGCAGCGGCCAGCACGCCGCCTATTTCGGCGCAAAAATCCCAGGATTGATCTGGCAGGCCAGCGAGCGGCAGGAGGGCCTCGCCACCCTCCAGAGTCAACTGGCCGCCCTGAGCAGCGAGGGACTGGCACCTGCCGCCGAACTACCCGCGGCCATCTGCCTCGATGTGACCATCGCCGCTCAGTGGCCCCGCGGCAGCTTCGACGCGGTATTCACAGCCAACACCTGCCACATCATGCCGGAGGAGGCCCTGCCCCAGCTGCTGGCCGGCGTGCGCCAGGTGTTGGAGCCCGGCGGCCTGCTGCTGATCTACGGACCCTTCCATGACGGTGGAGTGCACACCGCGGCAACCAACCTCAGCTTCGATGCCCATCTGCGCAGCCTCGATCCAGCCATGGGTGTGCGCGATGCCCTGAGACTCAAGCAGCAGGCCATCTGCATGGGCCTGGAACCCCTTGCCGATGGGGCCATGCCAACCAATAACCGCAGCCTGATTTTCAGGGCTGGGGGCGGGCAATCCAGCAGGATGCCGCCATGAGCCAACAATCATCCGCCATTGATCTGCTGGGCTACGTGGCAGCTTCGCTGACCACTGTGAGCTTCATTCCCCAGGCGATGAGAACCCTCAGCAGTGGCGACACCCGGGGTATCTCCCTCAGCATGTACGCCTTCTTTACCAGCGGGATTGCCCTATGGCTGGTCTATGGCGTCTTCACAGGAAATGGACCTCTTATCATTGCCAATGCGATAACAGTTGTACTTTCTGGCCTGATACTGCAACGGAAACTGGAGGATAACCTGAGCGAAGAGCGCGAGAAAGCCAAACCGCGGAGAAACAGAAGGAAACCCTAGGCTAAAAAAAGGGAAATTGCTTGATAAGAATCGAGCTCTTCGTCTACCCAACAACATAGCCTGGAATCACGCTGAACAGAATCGCAAGAGCCAACGCCGCAAAGCAATTCTCCAGGCTCTGCAGGCCAGCAAACAAATTGCCCATATCATTACCCGCTGAGCTAGTAATCCTATAAAGCCTAACGCTACTGAAATACAAAGCGCAACAGGAATACATCGCCGCCAGGAAAGATGCCGCTGCAAACATAATTTCCTGCCAGTTAGCAGAGGAGACATCCTGGAGGGCACCCCCAGCCTTGATGACAACGAGCACTGCGATGGCGATGGCAGCAATTCTCTGCTTGGCCACAAGCTCACGGAATTCAACATCCTGCTTAGGAGTGAATTCGAATTGAAATTTGGCCATCATTCAGCAATTCGGAGTCACCATAGTTTAGACCAGGATCATCCAGGTTGTGTTGCCCAATAGGGCCCATGGCTGGATCTATAGCGGGCCCCCAGGGCAGGCGATGCTGGTGAGCAACCCACCTGGCGATCCAACCTATGGGGCGATCACAGTGGCCGGCCCGGGCGGGCGCTGATCCCGTTAATAATCCAGCCCTGCCAGCTCTAAAAAAAGATTTTTACTGGCAGACGAAACATGGCCAAGATGCTCTACATCCAGATATGTTTTCCACCAGAAATTATCGAAACCACAAAA
>JAYKGS010000022.1:0-16937 GCA_035284945.1 Synechococcus sp. | reverse complement strand
GCCGCCAGCCACGGCCAGCGCCTGATCGGCATCGGCGACCACGACGCCGACTTTGCCTGCTGCGCCGCCGTCGACAGCCTGCAGGTCGTGCCGCTGCAGGCCGAGCCAGGCGTGCTGCGAAAGAGCTGAAGGACTCTCCTACAGTTCGACCCATCAAATCCGGAGGGGTGGTGAGCAGTTTTCTGGCCGCAGCCGTGCAGCTCACCAGCACGCCCGATCCCGATACCAACCTGGCCGCCGCCGAAGAACAGATCGAACTGGCCGCCCGTCGCGGCGCCGAACTGGTGGGCCTGCCTGAAAACTTTGCCTTCATGGGCGAGGACAGCAGGCGCCTGGAGCTGGCTCCTGCCCTTGCGGAGCGCTGCAGCCGCTTCCTGGTCACAATGGCCCGCCGCTACCAGGTGACCCTGCTGGGCGGCGGATTTCCCGTGCCGGCCGAGGCGGGTAAAACCTTCAACCGAGCCGAGCTTGTAGGCACCGAAGGTCAGCTGCTGGCCCGCTACGACAAGATCCATCTCTTCGATGTGGATCTGCCGGATGGCAACACCTACCGCGAATCCCTGACGGTGAAGCCCGGCAGTGAGCTGCCGCCGGTGGTCGAAGTGCCAGGTCTGGGTCGCATCGGCCTCTCCATCTGCTACGACGTGCGTTTCCCGGAGCTGTATCGCCATCTGGCGGGGTCAGGGGCCGAGGTGCTGCTTGTTCCGGCAGCTTTCACTGCCTACACCGGCAAGGACCACTGGCAGGTGCTGCTGCAGGCCAGGGCCATCGAAAATACGGCCTATGTGGTCGCCCCTGCCCAGACTGGCCTCCATTACGGTCGGCGCCAGTGCCACGGCCATTCCCTGGTGATCGACCCCTGGGGCACCGTGCTGGCTGATGCCGGGGTGGCGGTGGGATCGGCGGTGGCGCCGATCGACGCCGGTCATGGCCGCCGGGTACG
Organism: Synechococcus sp.; assembly: GCA_035284945.1. Classification (GTDB taxonomy): domain Bacteria; phylum Cyanobacteriota; class Cyanobacteriia; order PCC-6307; family Cyanobiaceae; genus Cyanobium_A. The sequence goes on along the minus strand of JAYKGS010000022.1, from coordinate 15,994 downwards.
GGCCCAGATGCCCAGCCTTCAACATCGCCGTCCAGCCCTTTTCTGAATCCCTTGATGCGCTGGTCCGGTCGTGTCAGGTCAAAACCAGCAGCCTGGGCCGTAACTCTGGCTGCCCTGGCTGTGGTTCTGGCCGATCTGCCCGCCTGGGCCTCCTCCCTTGCCGCCTGGAGGGTGACCCGCGCCGGCGAGCTGGAGCTGCGCACTGCCCTGGATGTGCGCCCCCAGGCTTTTTTTGAAGCGGGCACGGGGCAGCGGGGCCCGAGGGTCTGGGTGGATCTGCCAGGGGCCCCTTCCCGTTCCCGCACCCTGCGGGGTGGCGGCGCCCTGCGCGAGGTGCGCATCGGCCGCTCCGACGGGCTCACCACCCGCCTGGTGCTCGAATTTGCCCCTGGTACCCAGCTGGACCCCGCCGGCCTGCGTCTGGTGGGCACGGCCCGCGACCGCTGGCGCATGGAGCTCCCCGGCCTGGCCAACCTGCCAGGTCCGGCCCTTGGCGAGGGCGATCTGGAAGGTGTCTCCAGTGCCCCTATGGCCCAGACGCCATTCCCCACCTCCGGAATGCCGCTTTCGGCCGACGGGCTCCCCGTGGTGCCCAGGGGGCGCTTCAAGGTTGTGATTGACCCCGGCCATGGCGGCCCCGATCCCGGCGCGATCGGGATTGGCGGATTGCGTGAAACCGATGTGGTGCTGGATATCTGTCTGCAGATGGCCAGGTTGCTGCAGGCCCGGGGCGTGCAGGTGCTGATGACGCGCACCTCCGAGGTGGATGTGGACCTGCCGCCACGGGTGAGTATGGCCAACAGCAGCGGCGCAGACCTCTTTGTAAGCGTGCATGCCAATGCGTTGAGCATGGCCCGCCCAGATGTGAACGGCATCGAAACCTTCTATTTCGAGGGTGCGGGAGCCCCGGCCCGGCGGCTCGCGGCGGCCCTGCAGCAGCAGATGCTGGCGATCTCGCCGGGCAGTCCGGATAGGGGTGTGCGCACCGGGCGCTTTTTCGTGATTCGCCGCACTGTTATGCCTTCTGCCCTGGTGGAGATGGGCTTCCTCACCGGCTCGCACGACGCGCGCCGCCTCGCCGACGCCGGCTATCGCCGCCGCATGGCTCTGGCCCTCTCCACCGGAATCCTCAATGCCCTGCAGGAGAGCCGATGAGCGCCTTGGTGGGCCTTTTTGACAGCGGCCTGGGCGGGCTCACTGTCCTGCGTCGACTGCAGGAGCGCTATCCCCACTCCCCCTGCATTTACCTGGGCGATACGGCTCGGGTGCCCTACGGCCAGCGCAGCGTGGCCGAGATCCGGGCCATAGCCGCCGAGGTGGTGGCCTGGCTTCGGCAGCAGCAGGTGGGCGTGCTGGTGATGGCCTGCAACACCTCCAATGCCCTCGCCCTGGATGTGGCCGTGGCGGGGGCCGGCGTACCGGTGGTGGGCCTGATCGACAGCGTCGCAGCAGACCTGGACAGTGACCGTGTGGGGGTGCTGGCCACCCCGGCCACCGCCGCCAGCGGCGCATACCGCAGGGCCATCCATGCCTGCCGGCCCCACGCCCAGGTGCTGGAAGTGGGTTGTCCTGCCTTTGTGCCGCTGATTGAGGCGGGAGACCTGCAGGATCCTGACCTCGAGCGCGAGGCCCATGCCTACCTGGAGCCCCTGCTGGCAGCGGGGGTAGACACCGTGGTGCTCGGCTGCACCCATTACCCGATGTTGATGTCATTGCTGGCCGGGCTGTTGCCGCCCCACGTGCGCCTGGTCGATCCGGCGGCGTCTGCCGTGCGGCGGCTGGGGCCCCTGCTGGCCAGCATGGGTGGGATGCCGGAGGGGGAGCTCGGTGGGGTCGAGGTTGTGCCCCCTGCCCTGCGCACCCGAGTCTGTGTCAGTGGCCAGGCGTGTGCTTTTGCTGAAGCGGCCAGCCGTTGGCTGGGCTACCGGCCCGCTGTGGAACAGGTGGATCTGCGATTGGTGGCTTGAGCCTCCTAGGATCAGCTAACGGTGGAGGTGTTGTGGCAACGGTTGCAGAGCTGCTCCAGCCCGTTGAGGCTGACCTGGACGCCCTGCTGGCCGATCTGCGCAGCTTGATAGGCGCCGGTCACCCCATCCTGCAGGCCGCCGCCGAACATCTGTTCTCAGCCGGTGGCAAGCGCCTCCGCCCCGGCATCGTGTTGCTGCTCTCCCGCGCTGTGGCCAGCGATGGGGAGCTGGGTCCGCGCCACCGGCGCCTTGCCGAGATCACCGAAATGATCCATACGGCCTCCCTTGTGCACGACGACGTGGTTGATGGCGCCGCCACCCGCCGCGGGGTGGATACGGTGCACAGCCGCTTCAACCACCGGGTGGCGGTGCTGGCGGGGGATTTCCTCTTTGCTCAGGCCAGCTGGCACCTGGCCAATCTGGATGACCTTGAAGTCGTCAAGCTGCTCAGCCGCGTGATTATGGATCTGGCAGACGGTGAAGTGAAGCAGGGTCTGTTCCGCTACGACACCGGCCAGAGCTTCGAGACCTACCTCGAGAAGAGCTACTGCAAGACCGCTTCCCTGATCGCCAACAGTGCCCGGGCGGCCGGGGTGCTTTCCGCATTGCCCACTCCCCAGCTCAATGAGCTCTACCGCTTCGGCCGCCAGCTCGGACTGGCCTTCCAGGTGGTTGACGACATCCTTGATTTCACCGGTGACGACGAGCAACTCGGCAAGCCGGCCGCCAGCGACCTGGCCTCCGGGTACCTCACCGCGCCTGCCCTATATGCGCTTGAGGAGCGGCCTGCCCTGGCTGGCTTGATTGAGCGGGAATTCAGCCAGGCAGGCGATCTCGAACAGGCCCTCGAGCTGGTGCGCAACTGTGAGGCCATCCCCCGTTCCCGGGCCCTCGCCGAGGGCTTCGCCCGGGAAGCGGGCCTTGCCCTGGGCTGGCTACCCGTTTCGGAAGCCAGCCGCGCCCTGAAGGCCCTGCCTGATTTTGTGCTGAGCCGGCTGTACTGAGCCGTCGCACATCGCCCGATGAGAGCTACCCGTTTCAGCGTCAGAGGCACGATTAAGAAAACTGTGCTCGGCCTTCTGGTGCTTGGGGAAGCCACCTTTGGTGTGCCATTGCTCGCCCAGGTGACTGCTCCCAAGCACACAATCGATTCCAGGGTGGTGTTGGTGGTCGGCCACAAGAATCCCGACACCGATGCCATTCTCTCGGCCCTGGGGCTGGCCTCGCTGTTGCGGCTGCAGGGACGAGCCGCCCAGTCCATCGCCCAAGGCAAGCCCAACCCGGAAACCGCCTGGGTCTTGCAACGCTGCGGCCTGGTGGCGCCGCCGGTTCAGACAGTGGTCAACGGCCATCCCGTGATGCTGGTTGATCACTCCGATGCGGAGCTGGCGCCAGAAGGGCTCAGCCCAGAAAACCTGATCGGCATCGTGGATCACCACAAACTGGGTGGGCTCACAAGTCATGCACCCCTGCTGGTGCGGGTTGAACCCGTCGGCAGCACGGCAACGGTGCTAGTCGACATGTTCCAGGCGGCTCAGCAGCCAATCGAGGCGCCGCTGGCCTGCGGCCTGCTGGCCGCTGTCCTCTCGGACACGCGCAGCTTCACCTCCCCCACCACAACGGCCGCAGATCGAGAAGCGGCGACACTGCTCGCCCGTAGTGCCGGCATCAAGAACCCCCTGGCGATGGGTCAGGCCATGCTGGAGGTCTATGCCAAGGCAATGGCCCGGCTCGATGATCACGCCCTGCTGAACACCGATTTCAAACGCTTTCGCTTTGGCCAGCTGAACGTCGGCATCGCCCAGGTGGAATCCTCGGATATCGGATTTGTGCTGCAGCGGCGGCAGTCCCTGCTCGAGGCGATGGAGCAACAGCGGCAGCGCAATCAACTGCACACGCTGGTGCTGCTCGCCACCGATGTCCCTCGCCAAGGCAGCGAACTGTTCGTGGCTTCTGCAGAGCCTCAACGGGTGGCGGCCCTGTTCGGCGTGACCTTGCAGCAGCACAGTGCCTGGGTTCCAGGCCTAATGAGCCGCAAACGCCAGGTGGTGCCGGTGCTGGAGCAGGGGCTTCGCTGAGCAGCCTGACCCGCCGATGGGATCAGAGCAGATGTACCTGCTCCAGCGACTGGAGCAGCTCGCAGCCCGCTGGCAGCAGGCTGCGGATGTGCTGAGCCAGGCTGCCAGCGGAAGGTAGCAACACATGAACCCGACTACCGGCATCGTGGGCCGCGCGGGCTCCGGCCGGCGAATCCTCAAACGCCCAGCAGCGGCTGACCTCGACCGCCAGGCGGCGGGCCGCCAGCAGATAGGGATCCGGCGCAGGTTTGCCCGCGGCCAGCTCTGGATCATCGCCATAGACCCGCTGCGTGATCGCCGCCAGCCAGGGGTGGGGAGCCTGCTTGAGGGCCACGGCCTGGCTGCTGCTGCTAGTGACCAGCGCCATCGGAATGCCGCGTTGGGCGCACCGCTCAACCAGTCTCTGGGCCCCCGGCATGGCTGGCACCTGGCGCATCAGCGCTTCGGCAATCGGTTGGCGCACCGCCAGCAGGGTATCAACTGCCGGCACGGCCAGCCCCCCCTCGGCCAGCCAGTGGCAGACCTGCTGGGCACAGTCCAGGCGACGACGACCTCGCAGCGCCAACAGCTGATCTGCAGCCAGAGTCAGACCGTAGACAGAGGTGGCCTCCAACCAGGCCTGGCCGTGCAGAGGCTCAGTGTCGAGCAGCAGGCCATCGAGATCAAACAAGCAGGCAGCGGGATTGCCCATGGCGCCATCCTCTCAGCTGACACTTGAACATGCGTGTCACAGTGCGGCGGCATCTCCCCGCTGCTGGCTTGAATGCCCGCACGCGGAAGCCCAGCAGCCGCACCCCCAGAAGCGATGAGCGACGCACAACCGGTCACGATCGAATCCGTGCTGCAGGAGCAGCGGCTGTTCGAGCCCCCCGCCGCCCTTGCTGCCGGTGCCCGCATCGGCTCGATGGGGGCCTACCGGGAACTCTGCGACCAGGCGGAGGCAGACCCCGATTGCTTCTGGGGCGACCTGGCCCGCGAGCAGCTGCATTGGTTCGAGCCCTTCCACACGGTGCTCGACTGGAGCAACCCGCCCTTTGCCCGCTGGTTCGAAGGCGGCACCACCAACCTCAGCTTCAACTGCCTCGATCGCCACCTGAATGGCCCGCGGGCCGACAAGACCGCCCTGATCTGGGAGGGGGAACCTGGCGACAGCCGCAGCTTCAGCTACCGCCAGCTGCATGCCGAGGTCTGCAGGGCCGCGAACGCCCTCAAGGCGCTGGGGATCGGCAAGGGGGACCTGGTGGCCCTCTACATGCCGATGGTTCCTGAGGCGGCGATCGCCATGCTGGCCTGCGCCCGCATCGGTGCTCCCCACTCGGTGGTGTTCGGCGGCTTTTCGGCCGATGCCCTGCGCGACCGCCTGATCGATGGCGCAGCGAAAGCGGTGATCACCGCCGATGGCGGCTTCCGCAAGGACAAGCCCGTGCCACTCAAACCAGCCGTCGATGAGGCCCTTGGCGCAGGCGGCGGTGCCCCCAGCGTGGAGCGGGTGCTGGTGGTGCGGCGGCTGGACGGTGCCGGGGGCGACTGTGCCATGCAGGCCGGCCGTGACCACTGGTGGCATGAGCTGGTGCAAGGCCAGAGCGCTGATTGCCCCGCCGAGCCCATGGCCAGCGAAGACAGGCTGTTTGTGCTCTACACCTCGGGCTCCACCGGCAAGCCCAAGGGGGTGGTGCACACCACCGCCGGCTACAACCTCTGGGCCCACCTCACCTTCCAGTGGATCTTTGACATCCGTGAAGACGACATCCACTGGTGCACCGCCGATGTGGGCTGGATCACAGGCCACAGCTACATCGTCTACGGCCCTCTCTCCAACGGTGCCACCACGCTGATGTACGAGGGCGCGCCGCGCCCCAGCAAACCAGGCGCCTTCTGGGAGGTGATCGAGAAGCACCGCTGCACCATCTTCTATACGGCCCCCACAGCCATTCGTGCCTTCATGAAGGGCGGCCGCGAGGTACCCGATCAATCCGATATGGGCTCCCTGCGCATCCTCGGCACCGTGGGCGAGCCGATCAATCCTGAGGCCTGGATGTGGTATCGCGACGTGATCGGCGGGGATCGCTGCCCGGTGGTTGACACCTGGTGGCAGACCGAGACCGGCGGCGTGATGATCAGCCCCCTGCCCGGGGCCACCCCCACCAAGCCGGGTTCGGCCACCCTGCCCCTGCCGGGCATCTTGGCCGACGTGGTCGACCGTGACGGCAACTCCCAGCCGGCCGACGTCGGCGGCTACCTGGCGGTGCGGCGCCCCTGGCCTGGGATGATGCGCACGGTGCACGGCGATCCGGAGCGATTCCGCAGGAGCTACTGGGAAGAGATCCGCCCGGCGGACGGCTCCTGGCTCTACTTTGCCGGCGATGGCGCCCGCCGCGACGCGGACGGTTACTTCTGGGTGATGGGCCGCGTCGATGATGTGATCAACGTCAGCGGTCACCGCCTCGGCACCATGGAGATCGAGAGTGCCCTGGTGAGCCATCCAGCCGTGGCTGAGGCGGCTGTGGTGGGCCGACCCGACGACCTCAAGGGTGAAAGTATCGTGGCCTTTGTCAGCCTGGAGGTAGGCCGCAGCGGTGATGAAGCCCTGATGGCAGAACTGCGCGCCCATGTGGGCAAGGAGATCGGTCCGATCGCCCGGCCGGATCTGATCCGATTCACCGATGCCTTGCCAAAGACCCGCAGCGGCAAGATCATGCGCCGCATCCTGCGGGCCCTGGCCGCGGGGGAGGAGGTGAAAGGGGACACTTCAACCTTGGAGGATCGCTCGGTGCTCGATCAGCTGCGGGTTTAGCCAGCCCAGGTGTCAATGGTGCAGGCGATCCGCTCCAGGGCCTGCTGGCGGGCCGGATCATCGGCCCATTTGCCCAGCAGGTTCTGGCGCAGCCCGGCACTGGCGGGGGCCAGGTGGTCGCCGGGCAGCTCCTGGAGCTCGCTGGCGTCATCAGGGCGGGCCTGCAGCACCCCCAGCAGCCGCTTGCTCTGGTCGATCTGGTCGCGGTTGAAGCGCACCAGCAGGTTGCGGGGCTGGCGGTAGTTGCGGGCCACCTGCTTTAGGGTTTCCTCCGGGGAAGGGCTGAACTCACTGCGGAAGTTGAACTGCTGGCCCAGCTCCGCCAGCAGGGGGATGGAGCGCTCCGCTGAGAAATTGTTGAAGCTCAGGGCCACCAGGGAGCTGGATCCCCGGCCCCCATCCAGCGCCAGCAGGTGCAGTTTGCAGCCGAGGCTGTGGCCGAGCCGGAGGACAGCTTCATCAGCGCTGCGCAGCTGGCGAAAGCGGCGCCAGGCCAGGTTGGCCTGCTCCTGATGGTCAAACCCTGGCACGTAGCTCCATGCCCTCACCCGCCAGCCCAGGGCGGCCAGGGCCTCCAGCAGACGCCGGTAGCTGAGTTGGGGTGAGGCTGCCAGGTAGCTACCGCCGATGAATTCAATGGTGCCGCGCTCAATCGTCGCCGGTTCCAATTGCCAGATGTCCCCCCGCTGGCGCCAGCGCGTCATGGTCAGAGGGCGAGGCGTTGCAGGGCCGCCCGGGCTTCGTTGCGATGGGCCGCTCCGTCGAGGAGGTTGTTGAAGATGGAGCGAATCACCCCCTGCCCATCGATCACGTAGGTGACCCGCCCCGGCAGCAGGCCCAGCACAGCCGGCACGCCGAAGGCCTTGCGCAGCTGGTTGCCCTGATCCACCAACAGGGGAAAGGGCAGGTTGTGGCGGCTGGCGAAGCGCTGATGGCTGGCGGCATCATCACCACTGACTCCCCACACCACAGCCCCAAGGGCCTGCAGATCGGCGTAACTGTCGCGGAATGCGCAGGCCTCGGCCGTGCAGCCTGGAGTGTCGTCCTTGGGATAAAAGAACAGAACCAGGGATTTGCCGGCCAGTTGGTCGCTGCGGCATTGAGTGCTGTGCTGATCGGGCAGGGCGATCAGGGGGGCCTGGTCTCCAACAGCAACTGCCAAGGCCTTATCCCGATCACGGTGGAATCACCCTAGGCCGGCCGGCCTGGTCAAGGCCGCCCTGGGCTGGGAGGATTGGGATCAGTCGCCCTAATAATTCGTGTCCTCTTCGCAGGAGGTGCAGCCCAGCCTCTGGGAGCAGGCCGATCCGCCCGAGGCACCCCCTTCCTCTTCGCCAGCCAGTCAGCCTGAGTCTCTTCAGTCGCAAGCCCATAATCCGCCAGCCACCCTGCTGATTCTTGACACCGAGACAACGGGCCTGGAGCCAGCTTCTGCCCGGTGCATCGAGGTGGGGGCCGTGCTGTTCCAGGTGCCCCAGCGGGCGGTGCTGGCCCAGGTTTCCTTCCTGCTGCCGGCCCAGACCAATCCGGCTGAGGCCATCAACGGTATCCCGGCGGCCGTCACCCGCCTGGCCCAGCCCTGGCGGGCCGGCCTGCAGCATTTTGAGGCCCTGGTGGCCGCTGCCGATGCGGTGCTGGCCCACAACGCCGGTTTTGATGCCCAGTGGTTTGGCCGGGATCCCCTGCCCGCGATCAACAAGCCCTGGATCTGCTCGATGGAAGACATCCGCTGGCCAGCGGAGCGGCAGCTGCGGGGGACCCCATCGGTGCGGGATCTGGCCCTGGCCTACGGGGTGCCCGTGTGGGCTGCCCACCGGGCACTCACCGACTGCACCTACCTTGCCCAGGTGTTTGAACGCTGCGGAAACCTGGAGAGTCTGCTGGCGGCAGCCCTGCAGCCGCGCTTGCTCTATCGGGCCAATCTTCCCTATGCGGAACGCCACAGGGCAAAGGAGGCGGGTTTCCGCTGGAACCACCCGGTGACCGGCGCCTGGAGCCGGCGGCTCAGCCAGCAAGAAGCCTTAGCCCTGCCCTTTGCTGTGCAGCCCGTCGAGGCCGATGCGCTGGCGGCCTAGAAGCCTTTCACGCATAGACCAACGCCCAAGCCCTCCACAGACGCCTATGGATCTGCCCAGATCCAAGTTAATGCAACTGATCTGGACTTTAGAATGGGGTAGGGTCAAGCCCAAGTCCTTCCGTCCCTGGAACCCCTAGCAAACGCTTTTTCTGCCTTCGCCGGTGGAGTGGTTGCCGGAGAACTACTTTGTGTTCATCCTGCTGGATCTGGCGGCTGAACTGGATCTAGCGCCATCCATGCCGGCTACCGGCCAAAGGATCCTCGGAGCGAGAAGCCCTCGAGCCCCGAATGACGCTGGTGCTTCTCCTGTACGCCTACTCCCAGAAGTACTGCCCGTACAGCAAGGGCAAGCGTGACGATGAGCGCTTGATGAAATCCAGCGGAACAGCAGCTGGTTGGACTGGATCCGCAAAACCCATGTTGAATTCGAAGCAGAAGCTGCCTTCTGAGTCTGCGCATTTGAAGGAACAGGGCGAGGCTGCTGAGCAGGAGGCAAAAGCAACTGAGGCAACCAGAGATATTGACGAATCTATCTGGGGATGCTTGCCCAAGGGTGGAAGATAAGAGGTGTCTATCTGCTTTACCTGCAACTGACTTGGTATGTTGTGCCCTGTGGCCTAACTAGTACCAAACCATTACCTGGGAACAGCCTAGCTGCCTTCCTGTTCTATGTTTTTGCATCAGAGGTGATGATGGGAAGCAGGTAGCCTATGGGCCAGAGGATATGGTAACTTAGCTAATCCCTAAACTCGCATAACAAATTTCAGATCTTATCGAAGTAACTAAACCTCATTTGAAATCGGGGATAATGTAAAGCGGTTGGTTTCTTGGCGAACTGGAAGGGACTGTCCGAACCCGATAGGCCGTAGGCCGCGGGCATAGGGAATCTACCATCGGCTAAGATCAATCTGCTAACTCGACGAAACAGGGCGGAATCAAGAAAATATAAAAAGTGAGCTTGCTCCCTATATTGGAAAGTTAGTAATTCAAAATCATTGTATCTATTCTAATCTTGCTTTAAGGCTGTGGGAATTTCTGGCTATGTTCCCTTCTACAATAATTCGCAAACAGTGCTGGCTGCGGTGGATTCATTGCGCCGTCAACAACCGCCACTAAATGAGGTTTTCGCAATTGATGATGGGTCAAATGACAATAGCGCTCACCTGCTGCAAGCTGCAGGCGTAAGAGTATTGAAGCAGCCCATGAATCTTGGCCGCGGCGCAGCAAGGCGCATGGCCATGGAAGTGGCATTGCATGAATTTGTCCTCTGTTGTGATGCCACCAATATTCTCCCAGACGATTTTGCTGCCCGAGCATTGTCATGGTTCGAGGATCAAAAAGTGGCAGCCGTTGTTGGTTTAATCACTGATTCAAATCCGCAAGGGGTCGTCTCGAGGTGGCGAGCAAGAAATCTATTCAAAGCCGGAGTGCCTCGCAGTGCATCTAAAGGTGCATCGTTAATAACTTATGGAAGTATGGTACGCTCAAGTGCAGTCAAGCAAGTGGGCGGTTTCGATGGCAGTTTGCGCCATTCAGAAGATATCGAACTTGGCAGCCGCCTTGAAGAAGCTAATTTTGATATAGTTAGCGATCCATCGCTTAAGGTCTACTGCAATATCAAAAATTCCCTTCCCCAGGTTTTAGAGCGATATTGGAGATGGTATGTGGGCAAAGATGAATTTATGAGCATAAAAATTTACTTCAAGAACATAGTATTTTCAGTCCGGACTATGGCAGTTGGCGATCTAAGAGCTGGCGACCCTTTGGCTGTCTTGATCAGCCTAATTATACCTCACTATCAGCTATGGAAAGCTCTTAAAGGTAAGTCGTGGCATTGTATTGGCAGGGTCCGATTGAAATGACTTTGAATGCAGGATAATTAATTGGTTAGTGCTAATGTATGAGGATGCAAGCTTAAGTGGGCATTAGAAGCAAAATTTATAAAAGCCCAAGTCATTTACTGCATTTGCTATCTGGCTTCAAGTCAAGTAAGTATCAACAAGCAAAATAATATAAATTGAATGCATTAATCAGAGCTCCATCCCATCGGAATAATTACAACTTGATCAAGAGAAAGGCGATTAGCAGAATTTAAAGACAAAAATTCGGGTTGTATTGGGGCTTGAGACAACCACCAAAAGTGTGATTAGGGTTCATCCCATGTCCTCTGCAGTCCTCTTAAGACAAACAGATACCTATGTCTATGCGCATGGTTTGGCCAGAAAATGCTAACAATTAAGATAAAAAAATTGGTCAACAATACATGCTTTTTGATTATGAAGCGATTACTGGGGAGCTTCGGCCTGTAACTTCAGTAGACATTAATGCTGTAGTAGCCCTCACTCAGTTTAGTAAAGATCAGTCTGAATCAATGACCAACGTTTGGGCAGGGTTGGACCTACTTCCTGAGCTTTGAGGCGACCGGCGCAAGGATTCAATCATGCGGCCTGCTTTCTAGGGTCGGTTGGCAATGCCTTGGTATTGAGAATCTCTGTAAACTACTTCAACATCACCATTTAGTAGTGGATAACGTGAATAAGGTCGTGCACGATGCGGGTTATTAGACACTCCATATGGAACACGTCTATTTTCTTGTCAAAGCCTAAGAAGTATTCATCGACAAGTACCACTAGTTGCTTATCCTAGTCTAGTACATCAGCTGGGACTGGTTCGTTGTATTGTTGGAACTAGTTCTTGCAGTCAAGCTCGCATTCAGGATCGTGTCGTTCTGTCTCGTCATCTCCGAAAACTCATGCTTACATCAACTATTCTACAGGCTGGGATTACTAGAAGATGTAGTTTAGATTGATGTTTAGAAGGAAAACTCTTTGCCAAATTTGCAAATCTTAATCCTGTGTATACCTATCATTCCGCTTATTTACACAGTGTAGAGATTGATCAACTTAAGACTTGGGAGGCTCGGCAAAATGCTGCCATATTTCATATGTTATCATGACTAAGCTTATTTGCCTACAGGAAAAAAACCAGTTTCTTAAGCCTATACAAAATATTCTCGTTTCATTTTAAGCCATAAGACGGAAAATGGCTTAAACTATAAAACAAAAGGAAATAATGTGTAGAATCAATAAGAAATCGCCTAAATAAGAATGTTAGAAAATATTGATTTAACCGACATTCCCGTGCTTCGCATAAATGTAAAACCACAAAACGAACTGAATGCTTTTTGCAAATAGAATAATAAACAATTTAAGAGGTAAATTTGTAGGATCAAAATATAATTTATCAAGTTAAAGAATTTAGGAATAGCTTCCTAGTCGTTAAGTTAAAAAATGAGCGCAATTAGTCAATTTATGTTCTATCCATATTGCCGATAATATTAAGGCTTCAAGATAATCGTTAGTGATTTCACTAAAATATTTTTGAAAGCCTAAATTGAAGAGTGCCTATTTATAAACAATGTACAATAAAATTTTACCATGCTGTCAAGATAAAGGCTATACAGGCTTTACCATTAGACAACTCTAACTTCTATCCGTATCCAATTAATTAGAGAAAAAATCAAACATGATCGTAAATTTAGTTTTTACAAGTGTCGTATCACCGATTCGTTAGGCATCGATAATTGTAAATAAGCTAATATTAAAGTGAAAATAATAAATAAAAACCTGGGCCCTTGGCCTTATCAATGATTTGAGGTATCGTTCAGCAAATTCCTGGATACCGAAGCATGACCCAATCAAACAGTCTTGACAGGCCACCAGGACTATGTAGCATTTGTCTTCCAATTTATAATGAGGAAGAAGGACTTCCAAAGTTTCTGGATTTGCTAGCCATAAACCTAAATGCCTTTGAATCGCAACTGGGAATTAATTTTGAAATCATTGCTGTCGATGACGGGTCTACAGATTTATCATTAACAATCCTTAAATCCTACGCAGATAGAGATAGCCGCATTCGTGTTTTTGCTTTCCAGCAAAATGCTGGACATCAAGCAGCCATTCTTTGTGGACTGTCACATTCTAGAGGAGATCTAATAATTACCATGGACAGTGATGGACAGGACCCACCTGAGTCCATTGAAAAATTAATTTGCGCCCATCTCCAATCACATCATGAAATAATTATTGCACGACGTAGGACACGAAAAGATGGATTACTTAAAAAGGTAACAGCGTTTATATTCTATAGGATTTTAGTTCTTTTTGGTGTTCCTGCAGAGTCACGTGATGCAGGTGATTACCGATTGGTAACAAAAAGAATTAAAGATCTAATTTTATCACAGCCAAACTCTCTTCAGTATATTAGAGGGCAAATATTTACGCTAAAAACAGCCACAAGAATGGTAGACATTGATCGCAAAGATAGAATAGCTGGACAAACTAAATACACACTTCAAAAGATGGTTCGCCTTGCTATATCAAGTGCTTTTGTAATAGACCCTCTTAAAGTTGCTCAAGTATATATAAGTGTTGCCGCAATTTTTACTATGATTACGGCCTTAGTAGGAGGGTTATTCGTAATCATCAAGGTTGTTTATCCTAGTTACTATTCCTCTGGCATCACAACCCTTGCACTAATGATACTCTTTCTCTTCACAATAGTAATCTCAATGATAGCTTTCCAAAGCTTATATATGTCACTTTTATTTAGGTCCTTGAGAAATGAGCCTGCCTACTTAGAGAAGCAGGTTTAGAATTGATGATAATTGATAAAAAACTTGAATACGGCTTTATAAAGCGTACTCTAATGTATGGAGGAGCTGGTATTTGTGGTGTTAGCATTGATAGTGTGTCCTTCTTAATTGCTACGAGTCTCTTTTATTGGCTGCCTTTGTCATTAGTGAATGTATCAACCTACTCACTTGGCACCTTGACATCTTATTGGATCAATAAGCGTTTTTCTTTTAAGTCAAAGACTTTTACCCTTTCACTGACAAGATTTTATCTTACATCAATCGTAGGCATGCTTATAAGTACGGCAATTTTGTTATATGTAGCCAATGCCAAAACTGGCATATATGGTGCTAAAATTGTGGCAACTACCATTGCAGTTCTTTGTCAATATGCTATCAATAGTACGTTCTCTGTGGTTCGCAAAAAATAAATGAATCCCTTCTCGTCCTCCGAAAAAAAAGTCTGCATTATTGGAGCTGGACCGCTCGGATTATCAGCTGCCTATTATCTTTTGCGAGCTAAAAACAGAAGATTTAACGTTACTATCCTTGAGGCTTCAGCTGACGCTGGTGGTCTTGCCGGTTCTCATACACTAGAAAATGGACAGTGTATCGAAGCTTATTATCACCATATTTTTAGTTCTGATCATTTCTTTCTATCTTTGTGTAAAGATCTTGGCATATATTCAAAGGTAAAATTCAGAAAAGCGTCGATTGGCCATCTTATTGATTCATCGTTGTATAGCCTATCAGGGCCTGTAGATATACTTACAAGTAGCCTCCTTTCCCCTTTAAATCGTCTTCGGTTTATCCTAGTGTCGATTTATCTTAAGTCAGGTATAGAGAAGCTATTTCTTGGCCAGACCGCACTTCACGGCTCACTAAAGTTATACGGGAGTGAATGTACTTATCGAATATGGCAACCATTATTAGTAGGTAAATATTCCAACTATAGTGATATGGTTCCAATGTCTTGGCTTGCTGCACGTATCAGGGACCGGTCTATTAAGCTTGGATATATAGATGGCGGCTTCGATAAATTTTATAAGAAGTTGATACATGAATGTAAATCATTAGGGGCATATATGCGCTATAATAAACCAGTTGATAGTCCCTATCTAGAGCAAAATAAAGTTATAATTGATGGTGAGTCCTATGATGCTTGCCTCAGCACTATTGGCCCATTAAATGAGAGTCTTGCCCACTTCCCCTTCCCCGATTCAAATGTAAGGTTTCTTGGTGCTATCTGTGTTGTATATGAAATCAATAGGGATCCCGGCATTCCATATTGGACCAATATTTGTGACCCAAATTCCCCAGTACTTGCTGTTATCAATCACAGGAAACTTGATTGTTCCACTCGTTTTGACAACATTTATCCAGTTTATAGCGCAGCATATGTTCTTCCTGACGCTGATTTATTTAGTTTAGGCGATTCCGAGCTGATAACGTCATTTTTTATCCCCATTCAGAATCTATTTAAAGTAAACAAAAACTCCCAAGAGTTAAGCTATGATCGTGCGACTGTTTATCGAACAAGATATGCTCAACCTGTCATTAATCCAGACATAGGCTTGCCCCCTGTTATGCAGATAGAGGGGCCACTCTATAAAGCATCAATGCATTCTATTTATCCTAATGACCGAGGGCAAAACTATGCAATCGAGCTAGGCAAGCGCATAGCTCTTAAGATTACAAAAGATTTACATTAGCCACTGAGGTAGGTATATTCATGCCTACGCCCCTTGCAAACTACGCTTACAAGAAAATCGCCCAATCTGGTTTGTTTCGCACATAAATGTTTTTTAAATTTTATAGTTCATCTATGGTTTAGTTTTATTGCAAGATATTCGTATCCTCCTCTCAGGGAGTCTTTGGATAACTTCGCTTTGACCAGCGTGGCGCCTGAAAAATCGCCTAACGGTGGTTTTGCGTTGCTTTGTGGCCCGCAATCAGCCCCTGATTTGCTAATTCGTGGCTTTTTCTATGTATTTTGGACTCCCGCCAATGCCCTTCAGGCCCACCAATTGCGTGTTCACGCCGTAGGCAGTAGTTGGCCACGTGCGAGATACAGATTTGTAGGTCCGGCAATCATACTGATCTTGCAGCGGTTCTTGCCGAGACCGCGCAGCCGGTTCTTCTGTAAGCCGAACTGCTGCTATGGCCTCCGGCCGACGTCGTCTAGATCACACGGAATGGGTGTTCGACTTTTGCGCGGATGTGGGCCTACTGTAAGCAGAAGCCTTCGGCTAGGGCGGTCTCGATCAGGTCTTGCAGCCTTCCCTCTGGCGTCTCTGGTAAGGAACGGCATTTGCCTGGCCGCATCGCGACTCTGATATCCGCTGCGACACCTGCCGTCTCGTGCACTTTGGCGATGCCCTGGTAGCCAGCCTCGCCATACACCACCTCCTCATCGCCATGCAACAGCTCGCCGGCCTGGGTGAG
>JAYKGS010000021.1:0-3857 GCA_035284945.1 Synechococcus sp. | reverse complement strand
CCTTCCGTTCAGACTGATGATCCGGAGGAGGAACTGGGTCGGCCATCAACGACTCGGTTGCGAAAATTGTGTTCCAGTCCTGTTTCATGTCCACCACACACCAGCCGCGACTGGGAGCCGCAGCGAGGGCCTCAACGAGCTTGCCCGTGCTGGTCGACCTGGCGGCATAGGCATATTCGCGCTCCGCATCCGTGTGGTGAACAATCAGACCAAAACTGGGGCGGGGGTTGTTGATCGTGGTGTACTGCAACATCTCATGGTCACCGTCACTGTTGCCGCAACACAGGGTTGGGCGACGGCCGATGAACTGATGGATGCCCACCGGCTTTCCCCCCTTGTCATTGACGAACAGATAGTCCATGGTTTTAGTGAGTACTGGGCCCGCCGCACCCAGCTCGAAGATGGTGCGGGCGGTCGAGCCAACCACCTGCTCCGGCGGAATTCCATAGACGCGCTCCACCCAGACGCGCATGAAGTCCACGCCGCCCCCGGAAACAATGAAGTTCTTGAAGTGATGGGCCTGCAGATAGCGCAGCAGTTCCTGCATCGGCAAATAGGTGAGTGCGTCGTAGGGCCTGCCAAAGCGCGGGTGCCTGGCAGTCACCAACCACTCCTCCACTCTGCTGCGAAAGGCATCGACAGTCATGCCGGCATGGGTGAGGGCCAGAAGCTGCATCAGGCCCGCGTAGCCAGGCCCCTCCAGCAGCCTGGCAAGATCACCAGCCAGGGCCGCCTGCACCATGGGATCTTCGACCAGCTTGGGCTGACGGGCTATGCAGACCTGGAGTTCGTCAATGGCGAAAGCGGCCTGAAAGGGAAGCGGATGCTCCGGCCAGAGGGTGCCGTCGTTGTCGAAGACAGCGATGCGTTCCGGCGGCGGCAGGAAATCTGGCGATCCGGCTCTTGTAACCCTGGCGATGTACGTGAAGATCGCCTGTTTGGCTGAGCCCTCGTTCCAGGAGGGAAGGGGATCGCCAGTGGTGCTGAGCATCAAGGAGCATCAGGGCAGCCCACCATCTTGAACAATGGCAGGGCACAGTGATGATTACCCAGAGGCTCGTCAGACCATGGGGTTGCTTCTTAGCCACGCTGCGAGCACTACCCTCCTGGCCCGTTGATGGCGGACGCTCTCAAGCCCTCCGACGCCTCGCTCGTTGTGCAAACCGCGCCCGGGCCTGCGGCGCCGACCTGATCCTGTCCGCGGAATGGTGCTACGGGTGGGGAAGGTCGGGCTCAATCTGCACGTCGTTCTCTACCTCCGTCCGCCGCTCGAATAGATCGCCTCGCTCCTGGGACAGAACAATTCGGCGGCTGCGTCGTGCAGGCCTTCTGCCACGTAATCGGCATGCATCACCCACCGTCCAGGATCCATCGGCGAAACGAGCGCAGGGGTTTTCCCACCGCCCAGTGCCTGCATCAGTGCAACATCCACCTCGGTCGAAAGCCTCGCCTGTCTTGATCGGCTCCTTGAACTCGACGACAGGAATCTTCGCCGGCTGGTCGAGGCTGTTTGGATCGATCTCCCGATTCCCGAATTGCTGGAGCGGCTGGAGCGAGGATCCACAATCCCCGCCCTGGTTCAAACAGGGTCTGCGTTCGTCCGCCGCCAGCTTCGCCATGCCCAGACCGGGAGCTGATGAGCAGCTCAAGCAAATTGATCCCGCGGTTGGGCCTGATCACTCTCAACCCATGGCTTGAGAGGATTTCCGGGACATTCATCAGCAGCAGAGAGAATGCGAGAGAGCGACAGGCACAGTCCGGTGCATCGAATCCGCATGAGGGATCTCCTCGGCCCTTCGTTTCTGTCCGGTTTTCGTCTGGGCGACTGGCTTCGCTTGCTGCAGGAGAACAAGTTTTCCGTCGATCCGCCCTTCTGGCCCCGTGCCGCAGTGGCTACGGCGGGTTGTGGTATCACGTCATGCCTGGCCCGAGGTGAGGCGATGTTGACGCAGGCTGACATCGACAAGGATTTGTGGGAACGACCCGTTTTTATCCTTGGTTTACCGCGAAGCGGCACTTCCCACCTTTACGAGTTGCTCGGACAAAGCCCGCAGCTGTGCTATCCGACGCGATTCGACTGTTGGAACCCGCACACTTTTTTAACACTGCGGAAAATGGGCCTGCATCGTCTTCTGGCGCGAACGCCTGCCTGGAAGCGGCCCCAAGACAATGTAGAAACCGGATGGAACGCACCGGAGGAAGATATTGTTGCTTTGGCGATGATGGCCTGTGCCGGTGAGCGCGATCGTCTCGTTTTTCCGCGCAACCTTCCCGCCAGCGCCTATGCGGGTGACCCGGATGCCCGAACCGACGCCGAAGATGCGGCCGTTGCCGCGGGTTTGCGCGACTTCACCCGGAAACTTGTCTATCTGCACCGCAAGAGTGTTTTGCTCAAATCTCCGGGACATACGCGTCGCGTCGCGGCCTTGCTCGATGTTTTTCCCCGCGCCCGGTTCGTGACGATTTTCCGGGATCCCGTGCACCAAGTCGCTTCTTTGATGGACATGCACAGATCTCGTGCCGCGCTCTGGGCTGCTCTGCAGCGCACCGCGGCGCCTCCGGATGCAGAGTTGGTGGCCCGCCGCCAAGGAGCCGCATTGCAGCAGTATTTCGCATTCCGCCACTTGATTCCAGCCGCCAACTTGATGGAGATAAAGTATGAAGATTTAGTCGAAGACCGCGAAGTCACCCTTTTGAGCATCTGCGAGAAGCTATCTTTGCTTCCACCGGAAAACCTCCCGCTCGTTGCCCGCAGAGCGGCCGCTGGCGCCAGGCCTGCGCGAGAGTTGCCGGCCGGAGTGATCAACTTCCTGCGGTATTATCGTCCACTCTACGATGCGGGGCTTTACAGCGAATTGGGATGAGTCCCTGAATGGCCTATTTAAACTCATTAATCCATGGCGTCGCCGCCCCAGCCGAGGTAAAGATCATCCTCCAGAAGCCCACCGAATTCATAACGGTGCTTGAGAACAGCTCCTTGTTGCGTCGACATCGACAAGAACTAATCCGAATTCGCCAAAATGGAGCGTGCGCCCTCGATGCACAAAGACATTGACATGATCACGATGTCCGAATGTCATCACTCAACAGAGCTTCCGTCCTTCAACCAGGCGTAGAAAAAACCTGCGGCGTTGGCGGCCTGCCAGAGGAGCAGGATGGCCATGATCTTGCCCCGCACACCAACCTTGTATCGCGCCGTCTTCCTAAGAACAGCCGTTGGCAGACTGCGATGAAAAGCAAGGTCTTCGCGCATGGTTCCCGAACCACGTTGGCGCCTCTTGTTTTGATAATGCCAAGCGCCTTGGCCATAGCGGAAATGCAACTTAGCGAACTCGCACAGATTTTGCGAGTGGCCATGGTGAACAAACGCTTCCTTTTGCCAAATCAGCGGGCGCCCCTGAATGCGCCATCGGTCGCAAAATTCTCGGTCCTCAGAGGCCACACGGAAGTTCACATCGAATCCGCCGGAATCCAAGTAGTCGTTGCGGCGAACTCCCATATTGTTGCTAGCAAAGAAAAACGCCCGTAAGGGTTGGCGGTTGAAATGGGCATAGACCAAGTCGACGATCAACTGGCTTATCTCGGCGAAGAGATCATCGTGGAGTTCGTTGACAGTTGATCCGCCAACCAGAGCCGCAGGTGAGTTCTGGAGGACCGACACCATGATTTCTAGCCATTGGGGCATCGGCCGGCAGTCGTCGTCGGTGAAGGCGATGAATTCGCCGCTAGCTAGGGCCTCCTGAGAAAAGCCAAATCCACTGCGGCGCAATGGATGTGAGCGGTTTTCTCGGCTAAAATGTAAGAGATCGGGCTCATTTGTGCCCAAAAGCCGCACAGAGTTTTCCACATGTACCGAC
>JAYKGS010000020.1:0-4075 GCA_035284945.1 Synechococcus sp. | reverse complement strand
GGTCCAGGCCAGCTGCGTCGATTAGATCCCGCCATGCGCGATGCCATCACTGGGCTGATTGGTCGCTACGACCAGCAGGGCCGCTACCTCGATCGTTCCGCGATCGATCGTATCTCCTCTTATTACTACGAGTCTGGGTTGCGCCTGGCAGCGGTGGAGCTGATCAACCGGGAGGCGGCGGCGATTGTGCGTGAGGCCGCCCAGCGTCTCTGGTTGGGCGATCCCGAGCTGATACTGCCAGGGGGAAACGCCTACACCACGCGCCGGCTTTCCGCCTGCCTGCGGGACATGGACTATTTCCTCCGCTACGCCAGCTACGCCCTGATCGCCGGCGATCCCACCATCCTCGATGAGCGGGTGCTCAACGGTCTTGACGACACCTACAAGAGCCTGGGGGTTCCTACCGGTCCAACCGTGCGCAGCATTGCTCTGCTGGCCGATGTTGTTTGCGAATTGCTGCTGGCTACCGGTGTGAGCGACACCACGGCCGTGCGCGCCCCCTTCGAGCACCTCTGCCGCGGCCTTGGCGCCACCAACCTGCGGGCTCGATAGGGCTTCCGGTTCCATGCTGTTAACCCAGGTCCCGTCTTTCCTCCCCGTGCTGCCTCTAGTCAACTCCGCCCACCGCCTCGCGCTGGCCCCGATCGCCACACCAGACCGGCTGCTGCTCGGTCCGGGCCCATCCAACGCCCATCCGACAGTTCTGGAGGCCCTGGCCCGCACCCCGATCGGCCACCTGGATCCCCTCTACATCGACCTGATGGGGGAGGTCCAGGAGTTGCTGCGCTACGCCTGGCAAACCGACAACCGTCTCACCATTCCCATGAGTGGCACCGGCAGCGCCGCCATGGAGGCCACCCTGGCCAACACGATTGAACCCGGTGAGAAGGTGCTGGTGGCGGTGAAGGGCTACTTCGGTCTGCGCCTGGCCGACATGGCCGGTCGGTACCGGGCCGAGGTGGTGACGATCGAGAAGCCCTGGGGGGAGGCCTTCAGCCTCGAGGAGCTTGAGCTGGCCCTCAAAAACCACCGCCCCAAGATCCTGGCGATCGTGCATGCCGAAACCTCAACCGGCATCTGCCAACCCGTGGAGGGGATCGGCGACCTCTGCCGCAAGCACGACTGCCTGCTGCTGCTCGACACGGTGACTTCCCTGGGGGCGGTGCCCATCTACCTGGATGAGTGGAAGGTGGACCTGGCCTACAGCTGCTCCCAAAAGGGCCTGAGTTGCCCTCCGGGGCTCGGACCCTTCAGCATGGGGCCGCGGGCGGAGGCCAAGATGCTGGCGCGGGTAGGCAAGGTGCCCAACTGGTACCTCGATGTCAGCATGCTCAACAAGTATTGGGGCAGCGATCGGGTCTACCACCACACAGCGCCCGTAAATATGAATTTCGCTCTGCGCGAGGCCCTGCGGCTGTTGGCCGAGGAGGGCTTGGAGGCGGCCTGGGCCCGCCACCGCAGCAATGCGGAGCGCCTCTGGGCAGGTCTTGAGCGCCTGGGCCTGGAGCTCCATGCCCCCCAGCACCTGCGCCTTCCCACCCTCACCACCGTGAGGATTCCACCCGGCGTCGATGGCAAGGCCTTCACATCGCACCTGCTCAACCGCCACGGCATCGAGGTGGGCGGCGGCCTCGGCTCCCTCGCGGGCCAGGTGTGGCGTATCGGCCTGATGGGCTACAACAGCCAGCCCGAAAATGTTGACCGCCTGCTCAACCTGTTTGAAAGCGAGTTGCCTGCCTTCCGCCCCGGGGCAGCCCTTGCTGGCGCCGCCGTTTAAACCACTCCCCCAGCTGGGCTGAGGCCTGCTCCGCCAGCAGGCCGCCGACCACCTCTAGCCGGTGGTGGGCGCTGGCGTGGCTGGCCAGGTTGAGACAACTTCCCAGGGCCCCGCGCTTGGGATCGGCTGCGCCGAACACCACCCTGCCAACCCGCGCCTGCACCAGCGCCCCGGCACACATGGGGCAGGGTTCCAGGTTGACCACCAGGATGCAGTCGTTGAAACGCCAGTCGCGCCGCAGCCGTGCAGCCTGCCCTAGGGCGACCAGTTCGGCATGGCCCAGGGGGTCGCCTTCGTTGCAACGACGGTTGCTCCCCCAGCCAACGCACCTGCCATCCCCATCCAGTAGCACCGCTGCTACAGGAATTTCACCCCTGTCCCCTGCCCTGGCTGCCTGGCGCAGCACACGCCTCATCCAGAGTTCGGCCTGGGCAGGCTTCAGATTTTTTGCATGTGGGAGTGCCAAGGGGGCCGGGGTGCGCGGTTCCACCCCTTGTAGTCCACCCCCCAGGGGGCCAACAGGTGAGAATGGGCGGATCTGTTGCTCACCCGTTGGCAAGCTCGCCACCTGCCCAGCAGGCGATCCAGCCCCTGCCCTTTGCCAGCCCAGAGCATCTGGATACCCAGCTCCAGGATTTCCTGGAGTCGGCCACGCGTCAGCTGTGCACCTGGCTGGGCAGTGCCAGCCAGCGATCGCCCCTGCCGGGACTGGGCGTGCTGCCGACCGTGCAGCCCGGGGCCCATGGTCTGGCGCCCGAGCTACTCCTTGCCGAACTGCAGCTGGTGATGGATGGGTCCTACAACCCGAACCATCCCGGCGCGCTGGCCCACCTGGATCCGCCGCCCCTGGCGGCTTCCATGGCAGCCGATCTGGTCTGTGCCGGACTCAACAACAATCTGCTTGCTGAGGAGCTCTCCCCAAGCCTTACCCGGCTCGAGCGCAGCCTCACCGCCTGGTTGGCCGGCCAGCTGGGCATGCCCCCGGGCAGCGGTGGCGTGGGGGCCAGTGGCGGCACCCTCTCCAACCTGATGGCCCTGGTTGCCGCCCGGCGCAGTCGGGGCTTGGCCACCGAAAGTCGGGCGGTGGTGGTCGCAAGTGCGGATGCCCATGTCTCGATGGCCAAGGCACTGGCGGTGATGGGCCTGCCGCCGGAGGCCCTCTGCCCGATTGCGGTGGATGGCGCCGGCCGCCTGCTTCCCCACGCCCTCGAGCAGGAACTGGACCGGTTCGAGCGGGCCAGCCAGCCGGTAATTGCCGTGGTGGCCACGGCCGGCACCACCGTGCGCGGTGCCGTGGATCCCCTGGAGGAGATTGCCGACCTCTGCGCCAGGCGCGGCTTGTGGCTGCATGTGGATGGGGCGATCGGTGCCGTTTTTGGCCTGGTGCCAGCGCACCGTTTCCGGGTGGCCGGGCTGGAGCGCGCCGATTCGATCACGATCAATCCCCAGAAGGTGCTGGGCATCACCAAGACCTCCTCCCTGCTGTTGCTGGCCCAACCCCAGGCCCTGGCCCAGGCCTTTCAAACCGGCCTGCCCTACATGGAACCCAGCTGGGGCGGGGGCCATGGCGGTGAAACGGGCCTGCAGGGCACCCGCCCGGCGGAGGTGCTCAAGCTCTGGTTGGGCCTGCGTCAGCTGGGTCTCAGTGGCATTGCCGCAGTGCTGGATGGGGCCATAGCTCGGCGCCGCCAGCTCCAGGCCCTGCTCGGGGCGAGCGAGCGTCTGCAGTTGCGCTGTGGCTCCTTCCACCTGCTGGCCTTCACTCCCCGGCAGCTGGATGTCGAGGCGGCGGCTCACTGGAGCCAGCAGACACGCCAGCTCCTGCTCCAGCACCAATTGATGCTCTCGCGGCCCCAGTACGGCGGCCGCCACCATCTCAAGGCCGTGCTGGGCAATCCCCACACCCGCAGCGAGCACCTCGAAACCCTCGCCAGCCTCGTGCAAGCCAGCCTGGAGGGCCTGCCATGAGCGGGCCCGAACCCCAGCCGGGCCGCTGGGTTGCGATCGTGACCGGTGCGATTTCGATCCTGATCGGCGTCCTCTACCTGGCCCTGATCGCTGTGCTGGACAGCCGCGGTCCGCTCCAGCCGCCGCCACCGGAGGCGATGGGGGGGGGGGCGGCAGAGCTGCAGCTCACTCGCTCGGAGGCCGGGGCGCCAAGCTCGGCTGCTTTGCCTGCAGGGGCTGCACCACCCGGTTGAAGGCCGCCTCGAGGAAACGGCTCAGGGCCCCCTCGCGCCGGTTGAGGTCGTATTGCTGCTGCACCACCTCCTGCAGGCCGCCATCGCCCCACTCCTG
>JAYKGS010000019.1:0-12091 GCA_035284945.1 Synechococcus sp. | reverse complement strand
GGCGCCTGGCAGAGCAGCCCGGTGTTCGCCCTGGTGGAGCCGGAATTTGACGAGCTGGCCGGCCGCACCCTCACGGTGGTGGGAGCCGGCACCATCGGTCGCGGCGTGGCCGCCGTGGCACAGGCCTTCGGCATGGAGGTGCGACTGATCACCAGCCGCAGTTGCGCGGCCGAGCTGGAAGAAGCCCTGCGCCAGGCCGACGTGATCAGCCTCCACGCCCCGCTCACACCGGCAACCCTGGGCCTGATCAACGCCAAGCGGCTGGGCTGGATGAAGCCGTCGGCGGTGCTGGTGAATCTGGGCCGGGGTGGCCTGATCGAGCTGCCTGCCCTGGTGGAGGCCCTGCAACAGGGGGACTTGACCGGGGCCGCCCTCGACGTGCTCGACCACGAACCGCCCGGCGAGGAACTGGATGCCCTCCTAGCGGTGCCCAACCTGATCCTGACGCCCCACATCGGCTGGGCTTCGCGCCAGGCGCGCCAGCGGTTGGTGGCAGCCCTGGCGGAGGCGCTCGAGAGCGAAATCGGTGGCTGGAGCTGAAGGACCTCCCCCAGGCGGGGGATGGCAGGCCACCTCGGATCGCCAACACTGGAGGGAGTCGGCGACCCTGCCATGACCCACTCCCATCCGCGCCTGCTCGGAGGCGCCATCGCCACCAGCGGCACCCGACAGATCAGCTACAAGCTGGTGCAAGGGGAGGCGAGCTGGCAGCTCAAGCCGATGCGAATAGACACCTACTGATATGGCCGGTCGTGGATGGAGCCTGCCGGCACGCGTGTTCAGCGCCACCCTGCTGGGCATGACGACCGTGCACCCCCTGGAGGCCAGCGCCAGGGCCGACAGGCTGCAGCAGGCCATCACCGCCTTCGAGCAGCGGGGTTTTGTGATTCGCCGGGAGCATCCGCGCTGCAGCGAGCCCCAGCTGTTCGGGTTGTACGTGCGCGGACGGCGCGAGGTGGTGGTGTGCCCCAAGGGCAACCAGCTGGAAACCCTGCTGCACGAGGGCTGGCATGCGGTTCAGACGCTATGCCTGCAAGGCATGCCCCTGCTGGGCAGCGATGCCCTGCTGCATCAGCTGGGGCGTCGGGACCGCCGCGAGCTGCAGCTCCTCTATCGCCCCGACCAATGGCAACGGGAGGCGGAGGCTCGCCTGATGGCCCGCGAGCCGCTGGATCGGTATATCCAGACCCTGGATCGGGTTTGCCCCACTTCACCCCATCTGGCGCCGAAGGCAGACTGAACCAACCTGCCGCTGGCCGCAAGCTGCCATGCCCACCCAAGCCGCCGTACGGGCCTATTACGGCCAGGAGCTCACCGGCACGGCCGACCTCAAAACCAGCGCCTGCTGCGATGCCGATGCGGTGCCGGCCTGGCTGCGGCCGCTGCTGACCCGGATCCACCCCGATGTGCTGGCGCGCTACTACGGCTGCGGCCTGGTGTGCCCGCCCCTGCTGGAGGGATGCCGTGTTCTCGATTTGGGCTGCGGCACGGGTCGCGACGTCTACGCCCTGGCCCAGCTGGTGGGGCCCAGCGGCTCGGTGGTGGGCGTTGACATGACGCCGGAGCAGCTGGCGGTGGCCCGCGAGCACCTGGCCTTCCATGCCGAACAGTTCGGCTTCGCCAACGTGTCGTTCCTGGAGGGCACGATCGAAGCACTTGAGGCGCTGCCCCTGGAGCCCGGCAGCTTCGATGTGATCGTGAGCAATTGCGTGCTCAACCTCTCCACCGACAAGGCGGCGGTGCTGCGGGGCGTGAAGCGGCTGCTCAGGCCGGGCGGCGAGCTGTATTTCTCTGATGTCTACGTCGACCGGCGCCTGCCGGAAGCAGTGCGGCGCGATCCGGTGCTCTACGGCGAGTGCCTGGGCGGCGCCCTCTACTGGAACGACTTCCTGCGCCTCGCCCGAGGGGCTGGCTTCCCCGACCCGCGGCTGGTGAACGACCGCGAGCTTCGGATCACCGAGCCGGCCCTGGCGCCGCTGGTGGGGGAGGCCCGCTTCTTTTCAGCCACCTACCGCCTGTTCCAGATCGCCGAGCTGGAGGACGCCTGCGAAGACCATGGCCAGGCCGTGATCTACCGCGGCACGATCCCCCACCACCCCCACCGCTTCGACCTCGATGGCCACCATGCCATCGAAACCGGCCGGGTGTTCCCGGTGTGCGGCAACACCTTCCGGATGCTCCAGGCGACTCGGTTTGCCCCCCATTTCAGCTTCATCGGCGACTTCAGCCGCCACTTCGGCCTGTTTCCGGGGTGCGGCAGCAGCCTGCCCTTCACAGGCGGCGGCAGCGCGGAGGGCTCAGGCGGGAGCTGTTGCTATGGGGGTCGCGCTCGGTGAAAATCGCCACCCTCTTCGCTTCCCAGCCTGCAGCTACCGCACCCGCCTGGCCTTCTGAGCTGGATGGGCGATGGGTGATAGTCGCTCGAGCAGCCTGGTCAACAACTCCGCCAGCAACCCGCGGGGCAGCAGGGCCAGGGGCAGGAACCACCCGACATGGAAGAAGAACAGCGGCAGGTAGGCGCTGCAGGCCAGCAGCACCAACACGCCGGCACCGAGCAAATCGCTGGCGAACAGGGCGCGCCAACTGCGATGCCGCATCTGCCACACCGCCAGGGGCACGCTGGGAAGCCAGCCCGCCAGCAGGAGCATCTGGCCCACCTGAATCGGCGTCAGCCCGAGCCTGACCTGGCCCGATGCACAACTGGCCAGCAACATGATCCAGAGCAGACCCAGGCCCAGCTGCAGCAGCAGCCAACTCAGGGATCGACGTCGATCACCATCACTCAATGACTGCCGCTTCACAGACTGCCGCTTCACAGGCCCGGGCTGGGCCGCGGCCGATCCAGCCGCGCCGTGAGCGCCGCCAGCAGATCGGCAAGGGTCACAACAAGGCGGTAACTGATCGCGATCGCCAGCAGGGGGGCTTCAGGGATGGCAAAGCCGAGGCGCAGCAGCAAAACCGCTTCGAACACCCCAAGGCCGCCCGGGGCGCCGGGCACCACCAGGCCGGCGGTCCAGGCCAGGGCAAAGCCCGCCAGCCAGCCGCTCCAGCCGAGGCTGAAGGAGAGGTCGAAGGCCTGCACGCAGCAGGCGAAGCCGCCAAAGCGCAACAGCACAAAGCCGAGTTGCGCGAGTAGCGGCGGCCAGGGACAGCCACGGAGCGGCGGGGCTACGACCGCTTCGATCTCCAGCCCCTGTGCCAGGGCCTGGCGGCGCTCCAGCCGGCCCAGCAGGGGGTTGAGCCAACGGGGCCAGAGCAATGGCAAAGGCAGCAGGCCGAGCATGGCCAGGCCGTTCTGCCAGCCACCGGCCAGCACCAGGGCCAGGGCCGCAACGGCCGCCAGCAGGGGATCGAGCAGCACCGCCGCCAGGGCCAGGCCGGTGGAGGCTGGCGTGGCCAGCGGTGCCTCCCCACCTCGCAGCAGTTGCACCCGGCTGGTGAGATGCCAGATGCCCCCAGGCAGAAACTTGCGCAGGTTGGTTTCGAGGTAGGCGCGCACCAGCTGGCTCCAGCGAGGGTGCAGGCCCAGCCATTGCAGAATCACCGCCAGGGCAAAGCCGTTGGCCAGCAGGCTCAGCAGGCTGACGCCCACCCCGAGCAGCAGCCACAGCCAGCCCTGGCCATCGAGACTGAGCTGGAGCAGCTGGCGGCCATGACCCAGCAGGGCGGCGAGCAGGAAACCGAAGCTCAGCAGGCTGATCCACAGCTTCAGGCCCCCGGGCAGGGGGGGAAGGGCCCCGAACCCAGCAGCCAGCTGACCAGCTGATGACGCCAGCTGACCCCGAACTCGCAGGAAAGGGGCTTGGATCGGAGCCGGCAGAGTCACAGCTGGGCCTCAAGGGTCTGCTGCACGACGGCTCGCACCTGATCGATTCCCATTGTGTGCTGGCGCGCCAGGGCGACCAGGTCGTCGTGCTCCGGTTTGCTGCGCCAGCGGCCATCGGGCAGACGGGCCTGCTTGAGCCGCACCGGACCGAGGGGTGTGGCCAGCTCCAGGCTGCGGCGCGGCAGCACCCAACGGGTCTGGAGCTGCTCCCGCACACCCAGAGAGGTGCTGTGCTGCCACCACACCGCCCGCATCGGCCCAGCCTGCTCCGGCTGCAGCAGGGCGGTGAGCAGCAGGGCAGCGCGTCCTTTCTTCATGCCTATCGCCTGGCTGAACACCTCCATGGCACCGGCCCGGCGCAGCTCCTCGCTCAGGAAGGCCAGATCCTCGGGCGTTGCGTCATCGATCTGGGCCTGCTGCACCAGCACGGTCTGCTGGGCTGGGGTCTCTTCAGCGGAGGCCTGGGCCAGGGTCAGCCGCAGCAGGTTGGGACGATCCAGGCTGCGGGAACCCAGGCCCACGCCAACCTGCCAGGGCACATGAGTGGGATGGAGGCCGAAGCGATTCGCCCAGCAGGACACCAACGCCAATCCCGTGGGGGTGGTGAGTTCTCCTGCGGGGAATCCCTCGGCCGTAGCCAGGGGGATACCCCGCAGGCGCGCCAGCTCAAGCACGGCAGGGGCAGGCAGGGGCAGGCTGCCATGGGCAGTTGCCACAACACCGTGGCCCGCCGGCGGCGGAGTGCAGACCAGCTCCTGGACGCCGAAGTGGAGCAGACCGGCACACCCACCCACCACATCCACCAGAGCATCAACAGCTCCCACCTCGTGGAAATGCACCTCTTCCGGACCATGGCCATGCACTGAGGCCTCCGCCTGGGCCAACAACCCGAACACCTCCAGCACCCGCTGCTTCAGCGGCTCGGGCCAGGGAGCTTCCTGCAGCTGGCGGCGCAGCTCGCCCCAGCGGCGGTGGGGTGGCTGGGGCTCCAGACCGGTGACGACCAGATGAAGCCCGCGCAGCCCTCCGCTGCGACGCTCCTCCAGCTCGAGTCGGTAGACCCCGGCCAGCCCGAGGGCTGCCAGCGGAGCATGAACCTCCACCTCAGGCAGGCCGAGATCAAAGAGGGCAGCCAACAACATGTTGCCGGCCAGACCCGTGGCTGCGTCGAGCAGGGCGAGCACCTTCAGGCCCCAACCGCCTTGGGGTGGCCCAGGCGGGGAGCGGCCTCCAGCAGGGTTTGGGCCTGCTCATGCAGCTCCTCCTGGCAGCTGCGCAGCAGCTGCTCCACCTCGCGCCGGGCCCGGCGCTGCTCCCGCTGGGCGGTATCCACATCAAAGCCGGAGAGCCCCCAGATCCGGCCCAGCAGGGCCCGATCATCGCTGCCGCCGACACTCTGGCCGTAGATCAACTTCTCGGCCACCATGCCTGCCTGCAGCACCCTGCTCCAGCGGCGCAGCTCCTCGGGGGGCAACTTGGCGTGGGTCGGGGGCTCCAATTCGGTGCTGCCACTGGTATTCAGGCCCGCCCGCAGGCAGGCAAGGGAGCCCACCAGAACCTGGCCCACCGGCATCGCCTCCTGCCGTGCCACCAGCACGTGACCGGCTTCATGAATCGCAATTCTGCGCAGCCGCAGCTGGCCGCCTGGCAGGGCCTCCGCCAACAGATGGCCGCCGCGCCCGCCGAAGCGGGCCGCATCGAGGGTGAGTCCGCCCAGCCCCAGAGCTG
Organism: Synechococcus sp.; assembly: GCA_035284945.1. Classification (GTDB taxonomy): domain Bacteria; phylum Cyanobacteriota; class Cyanobacteriia; order PCC-6307; family Cyanobiaceae; genus Cyanobium_A. Next base: position 6,537 of record JAYKGS010000019.1, on the reverse strand, counting down.
TCACCAGGGTAATCACCCAGGGGGAAAGACCCAGGGAGGGGCCAAGAATGGCCGCCAGACTCACCAGAGCCACCGCCAAGCCGGCTGCCGCAGGTTGGCTCATGATTGCCACCAACGACCGCCCATTCAGGTTATCGGCCGGCTTACGGCACTGCGCCGGTGCCCGCCCTTCTGAGCAGGCCCTGCGGGTCTTCCCTTGCCGCCCTTGGCGCCCTTGGCCGCGGCTGCATCCCGACGGGCCTTGCCACCGCGGGTGCCGCGCTGGGCGACCGGACCGATCACCTCAAAGCTTTCCAGTTGGAGAGTCTGCTCTACGCGGCGCAGGTTGAGGGCGACAAAATGGCGCAGGTGCTCCAGGGGCACCTCGCCTTTGAGTTGCAATTTGAAGGGCACCGGGCGACTGCCGTCGGGGCGGGGCATCACCCGCACCTTGACCACCAGGTTGCCGCTTTCGGGGCGCGTGTAAATCAACTCACCGCGCACTGAAAAGTAGTCATCACCCTCCGGCAGGGCATCCGGAGGAGAATCGGGTCCCTGCTCTGAAGCAAGGGTGCTCGGCTCCCACACACCCACCATCTGCAGATGGAGGCCCCCATCCTCGCGGGTGCGGGGATAGACCACCCAGAGGTGGGGCTCCTGGAGGTTGAGGTGACGCCGCATCAAGGTGAGCAGCCGTCCCAGAACCACCGCCTCAAGCTCGGCGCCCTCAGCAGTGCGGATGACCCCCCGGGTGAGCTGCGCCGCGTCTGTAGGCAGATACATACCCCTGACCATGCCAATGGCCCGGTACTGGGTGGGCTCGGTGACCGGAGCAATGGGATGTTCACGCATGACCTGAGTTTAGGTTGCGTTGGGTGAAGCGCCAGCTGTAGATGCGGAGGGCAGACTGGTCCCCAACCCCCAGGCCCACCCCTGCGCCCATGCCGCCCTCTGCCAGCCGCTCCGGGATCTGGAAGGGGATCGTCGCCGCCACCATGGGGCTCCTCTGCATCGCCGGCGGCTGGTGGCTCGGCCAGCTCCAGAACGGTATGGGCAACTCCGATCAAGCCCGTCTCTCCCTGGAGCAGCAGGCTTCTGCTCTGCAACAGCAGCTGAACCTGGGTGAAGCCAGTCCAGCCGAGCAGCAAAGGCTTCTGGAGCTGCTTATCGGCCTGGATCGCAAACCCCAGGCCACAATTCTGCTTGAAACCCTGGCCGATCAGCAGCCCCAGCGATGGCCCCTGAGGCTGCTGCTGGCGGAGCTGCGGCGCGACCAACAGGATCGCAGCGGCGCCGAGCGGGAGGTGCGCCAGCTGCTCAACCTGCGGCCTGACCAGATCGAGGGCCTGCAACTGCTGGCCCTGCTCCAGCTGGAAACCGGCCGCGGCGCCCAGGCCCACCAGCAGCTCGAAGCAGCCCTGAGCCGAGCCAGCAAGCCCCAGCTCAAGCCCCAGGCCCTCGCCATCGGCCTTTTGCTGGCCAACGTGCTGCAGAAAAGGGGCCAGTCCGCCCAGGCGGATTCAATCCTGCTGAAACTCGCCGCCGACTTCCCTTCGGATCAGCGACCCCTGCTTGCCCGTGCCCTGCTGCAACAGGAAGGGGGTGACCGCATTGGGGCCCAGCAGTCCCTGGCCCAGGCGCGAAGCCGCAGACCGGGGGCTAATGACCCGCTCCTGGATCAGGTGGCCGCAGAGTGGGGGCTTGCCCCCCTCAGGGAGCCTTCACCTTTGCAGCCGGCGAAGCCACTCCGGGAGCCGCCTTCTGGGAATGGAAATCCCTGAGGGCCGCATCCACGGCATCGCCGGGCTGGGTTGCATCATCGAGAGCGGTAGCCCGGCGCAGCTTGTTCATCAGATCGATCGGGTTGGCCGTATCGAGCAGCGAACCGCCCCGATTGGCGCCGGTGCCGTAATCGAGCTCCCGCTCCAGCTGGGGACTCCTGATCGTCTGGCCATCACCCTGGATGACCGGGCTGCCCAGAGCTGACGACTGGGCCAGGCCAGCCGCAGGTGCCGCCAGGCTGAAGGCCAGGGCGGCGAGGGTCAGGGGACCCGTTCGCCGGGGAACCTCCAATAAAGAGGGTGCGGCAGCCATGAATGGAGCTTGGATCTTCACGTCCTGTCACTCTAGGGGCGCGCCAAGGGAACGACCGCCGAGCCATGAAGATCGCCACCTGGAACGTCAACTCCGTGCGCACCCGCCTCGAGCAGGTACGGGCCTGGCTGCAGCAGGAACGGCCCGAGGTTCTCTGTCTCCAGGAAACCAAGGTGAGCGACGAGCTGTTTCCCCTGAAGGCCTTCCACGATCTGGGCTACGACGCGGCGATCAGTGGCCAGAAGGCCTACAACGGCGTGGCCATTCTCAGCCGCCTGCCCCTGGAAGACGTGCAGTTGGGCTTTGACGCCCTGCTCCCTCACGATCCGGAAGCGCCCGGTCTGAGTGAACAGAAACGCGTCATCAGTGCCCTGATTGACGGCATCCGGGTTCTGAACCTGTACGTGCCCAACGGCAGTTCCCTCAGGAGTGAGAAGTACCCCTACAAACTCAAATGGTTGGCCTGCCTGAGCCGCTACCTGGACATCCAGTTCCACCAGGGTGATCCGCTCTGCATGGTGGGGGACTTCAACATCGGTTTGGAGAGCCGCGACCTCCCCGATCCCGAACGCCTGAGCGGTGGCATCATGGCCAGCCCGGCCGAGCGCGCAGCCCTGCAGGCCGCCCTCGGCGGAAGGCTGAGCGATGTGTTCAGGGTGTTCGAGCCTGCCAGCGGCCACTGGAGCTGGTGGGACTATCGCAGCGGCGCCTGGGACAGGGACCTAGGCTGGCGCATCGACCACATATATCTGTGCCAGGAGCTGCTCGACTGCGCCACGGGCTGCGTGATCCACAGGGGCACCCGGGGCAACGAGCAGCCCAGTGACCATGCGCCGGTGGTGGTGAACCTGGTGTGGCCTCCAGCGCAGCAGGAGAACGGGCCCGAAGCTTTCATCTGAGGGCTGCTGGCGGAGGCAGCTCAGAACACCAGCGCAGCTTCAGGCAGGGGCATGCCCTTCTGCCTAAGTACGGTCTGGCGCCGCGACGATTCACCACAACTGGTAGGCGTTGGGAAGATCTTGCCGGGATTGGCGAGGCCGCGGGGATCGAAAGCCCTGCGCACCAGCTGCATGGTGGCCAGGTCGTCAGGGCCATACATCCAGTCGAGGTAACAGCGCTTGTCAGCACCCACGCCGTGCTCGCCGGTGATGCTGCCGCCCACATCAACGCACAGCCTCAAAATTGCCGCACCCAGGGCCCGTACCCGCTCCTGCACGCGCGGCTCCCTGGCGGAATAGAGAATCAGGGGATGGAGGTTGCCGTCGCCTGCGTGGAACACATTGGCCACCGGCATGGAGTAGCTGGCACTGAGCTCTTCAATCGCAGCCAGCACCCGCGGCAGGCTGCTGCGGGGCACCACGCCATCCTGGAGGTAGTAGTTGGGAAATCGGCGACCGAGGGCGGAGATGGCCGACTTGCGGCCCTTCCAGAGCAGGTTTCGTTCCTGTTCATCGGAGGCCTGCCGCAGGGTGCGGGCTCCGGCTTGACGACAGAGAGCGCTGACGAGCTCCACCGCGGCTGCCACCTCCCGCTCCTGGCCATCCAGCTCGATCAGCAGCACCGCCGCCGCATCGCGGGGGTATTCATCCACCCCGAAGTAGTCATCCACCGCCTCGATCGTGAGGCGATCCATCATCTCCATGCCAGCGGGCAGAACGCCGGCAGCTGTCACCAGGCGCACCGCCTCCCCTGCCGCCTCCATTGAGCTGAAGTCCGCCAGCAGCACAGCCACGCTCTGGGGCGCCCGCAACAGCCGCAGGGTGATCGCCGTGGCAATCCCCAGGGTGCCTTCACTGCCGATGAAGGCACCGCGCAGGTCGAGCTCGGCGGTTTCCTCGAGCTCACCGCCGAGAGTGGTGACCGTACCGTCGGGCAACACCACCTCCAGGCCAAGGACGTGGTTGCTGGTAACGCCGTACTTTAGGCAGTGCACCCCGCCGGAGTTTTCAGCCACATTGCCGCCGATGCTGCAGGCCACCTGGCTTGAGGGGTCCGGAGCGTAGTAGAATCCATCTCCTGCCACCGCCCGGGTCACCCAGCTGTTGATCACACCGGGCTGAACCGTGATGCGACGGTTTTCCAGATCCAGGGCGAGAATCGAACGCATGCGGCTGGTGGCGATCACCAGGGCATCGGTCTCGGCCACCGCCCCGCCAGACAGGCCTGTGCCGCTGCCCCGGGCCACAAATGGCACCTCCAGCTCATGGCAGAGCCTCACCACGGCGGCCACCTGGGCGGTGCCCTCAGGCAGGACCACCAGACGGGGCTGGTGGCGGGTCAGGGTGAGTCCATCACAGTCGTAGGCCAACAACTCCTGGCGGGCTGACACCACGGCGCGGGCTGGCAGCAAGCGCCGCAGTCGCCGCTCCAGCTCTGACCAGTCGACGTTCAAGGAACCGTTTCAATCAACCTGAACCTACCGGAATCAGCAGGGTCCGGTTTTGGGTCAGGATGGTGAGCGGTTTTCTACTTTGCGGATCCCGCCTTGACCTCGGCTGCCCCCTCCGCTCCGGCCACCGGTTCTGCCCTGAACACCACCCGTTCCCAGGAGCTGTTCCAAGCCGCCCAGAGCCTGATGCCCGGCGGAGTCAACTCCCCGGTACGGGCTTTCAAGTCGGTTGGCGGCCAGCCGATCGTGTTCGAGCGCGTCAAGGGCGCCTACGCCTGGGATGTGGACGGCAACCGCTACATCGATTACATCGGCAGCTGGGGCCCGGCCATCTGCGGCCATGCCCATCCCGAGGTGATCGCCGCCCTGCACGAGGCGGTTGACAGGGGAACCAGCTTCGGCGCCCCCTGCGAGCTGGAGAACAGGCTGGCCGAGCTGGTGATCGAGGCGGTGCCCAGCGTGGAGATAGTGCGCTTCGTCAACAGCGGCACCGAGGCCTGCATGTCGGTGCTGCGGCTGATGCGCGCCTTCACCGGCCGGGAAAAGATCATCAAGTTCGAAGGCTGTTACCACGGCCACGCCGACATGTTTCTGGTGAAGGCGGGTTCCGGGGTAGCCACCCTGGGGCTGCCCGATTCCCCCGGCGTGCCCCGCAGCACCGCCGCCAGCACCCTCACGGCCCCTTACAACGACCTGGAGGCGGTGAAGCAGCTGTTCGCCGAGAATCCGGGCGAGATCGCCGGCGTGATCCTCGAGCCGGTGGTGGGCAACGCCGGCTTCATCACCCCGGAGCCCGGCTTCCTGGAAGGCATCCGCGAGCTCACCAAGGAGCACGGCGCCCTGCTGGTATTCGATGAAGTGATGACAGGCTTCCGCATCAGCTACGGCGGCGCCCAGGCCCGCTTCGGCATCACCCCCGACCTCACCACCATGGGCAAGGTGATCGGCGGTGGCCTGCCGGTGGGCGCCTACGGCGGCCGGGCCGAGATCATGGCCATGGTGGCCCCAGCCGGGCCGATGTACCAGGCCGGCACCCTCAGCGGCAATCCCCTGGCCATGACCGCTGGCATCAAAACGCTGGAGCTGCTGAAACAGCCCGGCACCTATGAGCGACTGGAAGCCACCACCAGGCGGCTGATCGCCGGCATCCTCGACGCCGGCAAGGCCGCCGGCCTGCCGATCAGCGGCGGCTCGATCAGCGCCATGTTCGGCTTCTTCCTTTGTGAGGGTCCGGTGCGCAACTTCGAAGCTGCCAAGGCGGCCGATGCGGCCCGCTTTGGCAGGCTGCACCGAGCCATGCTCGAGCGTGGCGTCTACCTGGCCCCGAGCGCCTTCGAGGCGGGCTTCACATCCCTGGCCCACTCAGACGCCGACATCGACGCCACGATCGCTGCATTCCGGGAGTGTTTTGCACTTGTGGCTTGATGGTCATACCAGCCCGCCATCACTTGCTGGTTTCAACCCCAGCCGCCGCTCGACTTATCGACCAACGCTGCCCTCACCTGGCCGCGGGAGCGGTGCTCTTTGCTATTGATTGGTTGCACATATCTTAGGCGCAGGGCAGGTGTATTGGGTCGTTAGCCAGGCCTCTACACAGCGAACATCGCCTGAAGAATACGCAGCAGGTCATTGAGCGTAGTCTCCGACAGTCTCCCCAATTGCTTGACAAGACGTTCCCTATCTACAGCCCTCAGCTGATCAGCCACAACGTGACCTTCTTTACCACCAAACGTGCAACGCACACGAAAAGGGTATGAATGACCGCCAGTTGTGAGTGGCGCAACTAAAAAAGTGCGTTGGTGATAATTCAGCTCGTCCGGCGACACGATGGCACAGGGCCTCGTCTTTCTGATTTCAGATCCGCTCTTCATCATCAAACCGAGTGGAGCTCATCTCATCAAGAAGTCTCTCCTGCTGGAAAGCCGATGCCGCCTCTGCCCAGCCCGCCCTAGGAGTTTGTTGCCGATAGGGCTGCAGCAGAGCGGCCAAGGCAGCGAACTCATTCAGTCAACCGGGAACGTGCCGCTGTCGCCCTTGCTTTGCGTGGCGATGAATGGCCAGTGATCAGCCCTGGC
>JAYKGS010000018.1:0-8497 GCA_035284945.1 Synechococcus sp. | reverse complement strand
TGGAGCTGGCCGGCAACGGAACCCCGCGCACCCTGCGCAGCCGTGTGCTGCAGTCGCCGCTGTCGGGGGTGAGCGATTGCATTTTCCGCGGCCTGGTGCGGCGCTGGGCGCCCGATGCCCTGCTGTTCACCGAGATGGTCAACGCCACCAGCCTGGAGCTGGGCCACGGCCTGTGCAAGGTGGAGGAGCTCGCCGGCGAACCCGGCCTGATCGGGGTGCAGCTGTTTGATCACCGGCCGGCCGCCATGGCCGATGCTGCCCGCCGCGCTGAAGCGGCCGGCGCATACCTGATCGACATCAACATGGGCTGCCCGGTGAAAAAGATCGCCAGAAAGGGCGGCGGCAGTGGCTTGATCCGCGATCCCGAACTGGCGGCCCGCATAGTCGAGACGGTGGCAGCTGCGGTGACCATCCCGGTGACGGTGAAGACGCGACTCGGCTGGTGCGGTGCCCCGGAGACATCCGCTGTGGCCTGGTGCCGCCGGCTGGAGAGCGCCGGCGCCCAGCTGCTCACCCTGCACGGCCGCACCCGCGAGCAGGGCTTCAGGGGCCAGGCCGACTGGGGCGCCATCGCCGCCGTGAAACGGGCGCTCACCATCCCGCTGATCGCCAACGGCGATGTGAACAGCCCGGAGGATGCGCTGGCCTGCCTGAAGCAAACGGGCGCCGACGGGGTAATGGTGGGCCGCGGCACCATGGGCGCCCCCTGGCTGGTGGGCCAGATCGACGCGGCCCTGAGCGGCCGGCCGATTCCGCCCAGCCCCGGTGCCGCCGGGAAGCTGGCCCTGGCGGCCGAACAGCTGCAGGCTCTGGTGGCCGCCAAGGGCGACCATGGCCTGCTGATCGCCCGCAAGCACATGGGCTGGACCTGCACTGGTTTTGCCGGCGCGCCCCAGCTGCGCCATGCCCTGATGCGGGCCCCCACCCCGGCCCATGCGCTGGAGCTGCTGCATAGCGCCGAGGGCCTGGTATAGGCATCACAACGATGACGCCCAAGGCCCGCAGGCTGACAGTGCTGCTGCTGATTGCGGCCGTGATGGTGCTGCTGCCCAGGCCCCTGGCTGGGGCGCTGGAGATCCCCAGGGCCGCCAGTTGGATCAGCCTCAGCAATCTGGGGGTTCTGCTTGCCACCTACCGGCTGGGTTGGCGCTGGGGGTTGGTGAGCGCCCTGACCCTGACGGGGCTCATCACCCTGGCGGTGCTGAGCCAGGGGGAGCCCCCTGCCGCCATCCCCCTGATGGCCATCAGCGCCCTTGCGCTGGGCCTTACGGCCCGCTGGGAGATCCAGTCCTTGCTGGTGCTGCTGATGGTGACCCAGTGCTTTTTCGTGGCGGAATCACCGGTGCCTGCCTACTCCGCGACGGTGGCGGCCTTTGCGGGGCTGCTGCTGCTGCTCAGCACCGCCACCGCCACGGCCACCGCCGGGGCCGAGCGGCTGGGGGGCTGGCGGCCCCCGCCAACGGAGGTGCACCACAGCTGGAAACGGTCCCTGGCCTACGGCCTGCTGCTGGCGAGCACCATGGCCATCACCAGCGCCATCGCCCTGCAGGGCGACTGGGGCCTGATGGGCGGTTGGCTGATGCTGACGCCCCTCATGGTCATGCGGCCCTATGCCCGCGATGCCTGGCCCCGTTCCCTGCACAGGGCCCTGGGCACCCTGCTGGGAGTGGGGCTGGTGCATCTGTTCGCCCTGGCGGCTCCCTGGCCCCCCGCCCTGCCGATTGGGGCCGTGGCCTTCAGCACCGTCACCGTTCTGGCGGCCGTGAAGCATTGGCATCACATGCTGTATGTGGCCTTTCTCAGCGCCGCGGTGGTTCTGTTCAACAGCTCTGAGACATCGGTGCTCGCCCTGGCCCAGGAAAGGCTGGAGGCCAACCTGCTCGGCATCGCCATCGCCCTGTCCGCCATGGCCCTGGCCCTGGCGGTGCTGCGCAAGAGGCGGCTGTGATCCCAGCCTGGCTCCCCTGGCTGCTGCTGCTCTGGCCCCTGTGGCTCAGCCGCCGGCCTGAGGCGAGTTGTCCGATTTGGATGCGGCGCAGCCTGCTGCTGCTGCTCACCCTGCTCACCGCGCGCTATCTGCATTGGCGGGTCACGGCCAGCCTCACCCTCGACAGCACGCTGGCCGCGAGCTTCAGCGTGCTGTTGCTGCTGGCGGAGGGCTGGCTGCTGCTCAGCGGCCTGCTGCCGCTGCTGCTGGCCTGGCGGCGCTTCAGCGATGGCAGAGCTGAGGCCGATGCCGCCCAGATCAACTGGCAGAAGAGCGACTGGCGGCCCTGGGTGGATGTGTTGATCCCCACCTGCGGCGAGCCCCTGCCGGTGCTGGAGCGCTGCCTGTTGGGCTGCACCAGCCTCGACTATTCCCGCCGCACCATCTGGGTACTGGATGATGGGGGCCTGCCGGAGGTGGCAGCCCTCGCTGCGGCCTACGGCTGCCGTTACCACCACCGGCCCCAACGGCTGCACGCCAAGGCCGGCAACCTCAACGCGGGCCTGGCTCTGGGCGCCGGCGAGCTGGTGGCCGTATTCGACGCCGACTTCGTTCCCCAGCGCCACTTCCTCGATCGCACCATCGGTCTGCTGCTGGATCCGGCCGTTGCCCTGGTTCAGACACCCCAGTGCTTTTTCAACGCCGATCCGGTGCTGCGCAACCTCGAGCTGGAGCCCTGGTTGCTGCCCGACGAGGAGAGTTTCTACCGCTGGATCGAGCCGGTGCGCAGCGCTTGGGGCGCGGTGGTCTGTGCCGGCACCTCCTTTGTGGTGAGCCGCTCTGCTCTCGATCAGATCGGCGGCTTTGTGGAGAGAGCAATCTCGGAGGACTTTGTCACAGGCATCTCCCTGGCGGCCCGGGGCTGGCAGCTGCGCTATCTGGGCGAGAAGCTCAGTGCTGGCCTGGCCGCCGAAACCATGGTCGACTTTGTGCGCCAGCGCCAGCGCTGGGCGGTAGGCACTCTGCAGGCCCTGCGCCTGCCCCAGGGGCCCCTGCGGGTGCGGGGGCTGGGCTGGGGCCAGCGCCTGGCCTATCTGGAGGGCGCCCTGCACTGGATCAACACCGTGCCCAGACTCGTGCTGCTGCTGATGCCCCTGGCCATCGGTGTTGTGGGGGTGATCCCCATTCGCTTAGCCGCTGCCGATTTGGTCAGCCAGCTGCTACCCCTCTGGCTGGCCCTGCTGCTGGGAGTGGGCTGGCTCAACCGCAGCAGCCGCCATGCCCTGCTGGCCGAACTGCCCGGCTGGGCCTTGGCCATTCCCCTCAGCGTCACCGTGCTGCAGGCGCTCTGGGGTCGGGTGATGCCCTTTCGCATCACCCCCAAACACCAGGTGTTGGAGCGGGGCGGCGTCGATCCGCTGCTGAGCCGGCCCCTGCTGGTGCTGCTGCTTCTCAATGGCGTCAACCTGGCAGCAATCTGCCTGGCCCTCGGCACCGGGGGAGTGAGTCCCCAACTGGGCCTGGGGTTTCTGTGGGCCGCCCTGAACCTGCTCGGTCTGCTGGTGGCCCTGCGGGTGTGCTGGGACCGCCCCAGCCCTGACCCCACCCCCTGGCTAGGACTCAGCCTCCCAGCCGCCCTGCAAGGGCCGGGGGGTCAGCAATGCCGGGGCCAACTGACGGCCCTCTCAGAAACTGGAGCAGACCTGGTGCTGGCCAGCCCAGGCCCGCTGGGCCCTGGATGGGAACTGATGCTGGAGGTGGGTTCAACCAATGGGATGGGGGGTGGCGCCGGATACCTTCCCCCCATCGCCCTCGCCCCCTTTGCAACGGCCAGCGTGCGCCCCAGCGTGAGCTGGGCTGCCCAGGCCGGTGCCAACGCCAGTGTGGTCGAGTTGCGGCGCTGGCTGTTCAGCCGGCCGGGCGCCTGGCCAGATCGCCTCGCCCCGCCGGAATGGCGCGCCCTGCTAGCTCTGCTCAGCCGACTGGCTCGGCGGCCCCTCGCCCCCGGACCCGGCCGTCGAAGCCTGGTGCCCCAGCAGCTCCATCCATGGCCTGGGCCTGGGGACAACGTCGGGCGTTGAAGTCGCAGGCGTAAATCGCCGGCTTCTGCCAGCTCAGGGGAATCTCAAGCAGGTCTCGCGTGCCGGTGATGGCCTGCACCGCCAGCAGCACCGCCGCCAGCACATTTGCACTCACATGCAGGCGCCGCATGCGCGGCGAGCGCTGAATTTCCGGGCGGGAGGCCATGGCCAGCAGCAGCAGGCCCGTGAGCAGGGCCCCACTCCAGTAGTGGGAACTCCAGAAGGCACCGCTGAAGGGATCATCGGACAGCCGCCAGATCTCTGGCTGGCTGCCCAGTCCCAGCAACCCCGCCCAGGTGAGCAGGGCAAAGCTGGCCCGCAGGGCTGGCCGCCGCACGCGCCACAAAGCCAGCACCGCCAGCAAGCTGCCAAGGGCCACCAGCAGCAGCAGGGCCAGCCGGCTCGGCCCACCGACAAAGGGGGTGCCGGGGTCAAACCAGCGGCTGAGGAAGGAATACACCAGGGCGATCAGCACGACGACCACCACCCCGGCACTCAGCCAGCGGCCGTGGTCGGCGTGCTCCTGGGGCACCGCCAGGGGCTGCTTGCTCAGGCCCAGCCGGCGCTCCCGCGCCAGCAGCCCCAGCCGCACCGTGGCCCCGACCACCGGATAGACGAACAACACCGCGAGCACCGGATGCAGCAGGGAAAACCAATCGATCGGGGTCATCGGGTTGGAAACGCTCCAGAGAAGTCTGATCATCCCCGGCCCAGGCTGCCAGGAGAACTCCTCAGGGCAGCACTGCCGGCCAGCTCTGGCGGATCAGCAGCAGCGAAAAGTAGGGTTGCTCTTCAGCGGGCACCGCAGCCGCCGCAGCCAGCAGCTGGTCTGGCCAGCCCACCCGCTGGGCAAAAAGACTTGTGGCCAGTAGCTGCCTCGCCGCCAGCAGTGGGCGCACCCAGGCCCAGCGGTGCCCGAGCTTAAGCAGGGCCAGCACCGTGCCTTCACTGGAAGCTCGATCCAGCAATGCCTCCAGCTCTTCGGCGTTCTCTGGGGTGGGCCGGATCAGCAGGGCGTCCTGCTGCAGGGCCAGGGGCCAGGGCAACCCCTGCGATGAAGCCGCGGCGGCGGCGGCTGCCACCGCGGTGATGCCCGGAATCACCGCCACCGGACAACCCGGATGGCGTGCAGCCAGGGCGAGCAGGGCATAGGAAGCGCTGGCATAGAGGGAAGTATCCCCTTCACACAGCAGCACCACCGCATGGCCGGCGGCCACCTCGGCCGCCAGGGCTGCGGCGGCGCTGTGCCAGGCGGCCTGGCGCGGTTCGGCACCAGCCACCATCGGAAACAGCAGCGGCAGGCGCCGCTGCTGGGCACCTATCCAGGGGGCGGCAATGCGGGCGGCCATGCCATCGCCATCCTCCTTGGCCACCGGGTAGGCCACTACCGCCGCGGCCCCGATCGCCCGCACCGCCGCCACCGTCAGCAGCTCCGGGTTGCCGGGCCCCACCCCCACCAGGGTGAGTCCGGCCGGCGCGGCCACTCCCGGGGATTCTGCCGAGAACACAACTGGCCCGCTGCTGCCACCTTTCTAGGCTGGGACTGTTCGAGGTCTGGTCAGATGAGTCTTCTGCAGGTGTTTGCCATCGATTCGTCCAGACCAGCCTCTCCCAGGCTGTCCAGCAGCGATCCGGCCCAGATCGCCGCCACCCTGATGCCTCTTGGTATTGGCTATGAGCGCTGGCAAGTCAAATCCCCCCTGGTCGCGAACGCAGATCCAGCAGCGATCCTGGCTGCCTACCGCGCCGAGATCGACCAGGTACAGGCAGGCGGGTCGTACCCCACTGTGGATGTGATCCGTCTGACGCCAGAGCACCCCGACCGCCGGGCCCTGCGCCTGAAGTTTCTGGCCGAACACAGCCATAGCGAAGACGAGGTGCGCTTCTTCGTCGAGGGCCAGGGCCTCTTCTGCCTGCACATCGGCGTTGAAGTGCTGCAGCTGCTCTGTGAAGCAGGCGACTGGATTTCCGTGCCGGCGGGCACAAAGCACTGGTTTGACATGGGCCCAGAGCCCCATTTCTGCGCCCTGCGCTTCTTTGACAACCCAGAAGGCTGGGTGGCCCAGTTCAGCGGTGACCCGATCGCCGAGCGCTATCCGCGCCTCGACCAACTGTCCGCACCTCGACGAACTTGAAAATCTGATCGGGGCTTGTCCCACAACAGGTCTGCCCTTTGGCCCCCTGGACTGGGCAGACCCAATCACTGCAGGGGTTCCAGCTGCAGGGTGGAGTGGTCTATGCCCAGATGGGCCAGGGCTTCTTTGGCGCCATGCAGCAGGTCCATGTCATCGACCTGCTGGGGATCGCGCAGCAGGTGTGCCGTCAGGGCCGTCTGGGAGGTGCTCATGCCCCAGATATGGATGTGGTGCACCGCCGCCACCCCTGGCAGGCTGGCCAGGGTGCGTTCCACCGCATCCCGATCGATGCCTGGCGGGATCCCATCGAGGCTCACCAGCACCGACTGGCGCAGCAGGTTCCAGCCTGTCCAGGCCACGGCCAAGCCCACGCCGATACCGGTGAAGGGATCGAGCCAGTGGATGCCGGTGAATTGAACCAACAGGGCGCTGACAAGCACCGCCGCACTCACCGCCGCATCGGTGAGCAGGTGCACTACCGCAGCTCGGCGGTTCAGGTCATGGCTGTGGTTGTGGCCAAACAAAAGGGCTGAGCCCAGGTTCACCGCGATGCCCAGTAGGGCCGCCACCGCCACCGGGCCAGGGGTAACCTCCACCGGCTTGGCAAGCCTTTGCAGGCCCTCCACGATTACAACTGCCGATGCCATCAGGATCAAGGCAGCGTTGATCATCGAGGCAAGCTGGGTGCTGCGGCCAAATCCGTAGGTGAATTGCCTGCTGGCCGGCATGGCGCTGAGGCGCTCAGCCCCCCAGCCCAGCAGCAACCCCGCCACATCGCCGAGGTTGTGCAGGGCATCGCCGATGAGGGCCAACGAGCCGAAGCCGATGCCTATGGCCAGCTGCAGAGCGGAGAGTCCACTGTTGAGCAGCACACTCCAGCGAAACGCCGCCGGATTGCCATCTCGATGTTCGTGCTGGATGTGGCGTGGCAGCCGTTGGCGGCTGACCGCTGGGTGGTCCATGGAGTGTGCCAGGTTGGATTCACTTTGTTTACTGATCCAGACCTTGGGCTGAATCCGATACAACCGCGAGTCATTGACTCCAGCATTGGGCGGCTTGGTCTAGCAGGGGCTGCTTGATTCGCAGCCGCTGGTGAGCTTGGAAGGAGCCTCTGCATTTTCACCCAACCTTCGATTCAACCTCACCCCCGCCGAGTGCATCCTCACTTGAGCGGGATCGTCCCCGGGGCCATCCAGGGCCGAAAGTTCCACGGCGGCCAGCTGCTCCAGCCGGACTGCCGTGACTTCCCTTCCGTAGCGGCTTTCCGCCAGCAGCCAGTAGAGCCCGAAATGGCGAGCCTCGCTGGCCAGCAGATCGCCGTAGAGCGCCCTCAGCTCGGCATCGGGGCTATGGGCCGCCAGCAGACCCATGCGCTCATGGCTGCGGGCCTCGATCAGGCCGGCCACCAAAAACGAGTCCAGCATGCGCTCGGGCTCGCCCTTGCGCACTGCCGCCGAGAGGGCGGCGCCATAGCCCGGCGCCGGCAGCGGCCTCAGGGGGATGCCGCGGCGCTGCAGCAGCTCCAGCACCTGCTCGAAGTGCTCCAGTTCCTCGCGGGCCAGGGGGCTGAGCACCTCCCCCAGCTGCCCATCGCCGGGATAGCGGAACATCAGCTGCAGAGCCACTCCGGCGGCCTTGCGCTCGCAGTGGGCGTGATCGATCAGCACCAGATCCGGATGGGCGATCGCCCGCTCCAGCCAGTCGGGGCTGCTTGGGGCAGCCAGCCATTTCACCCGGGCAGGGACGCTCAAGACATACCGCGCAGATGGGTCACCAGACCCTCCAGGGCCAGGGTGTAGCTGGTGGGTCCGAAGCCGCAGATCACCCCCACCGCCCTGTCGGCCAGGGTGGAATGGTGTCGGAATGGTTCACGGGCGTGGATGTTGCTGAGGTGAACTTCCACAAAAGGAATAGCCACCGCAAGCAGGGCGTCGCGCAGGGCAATCGAAGTATGGGTATACGCCGCGGCATTGATCAGGATGCCGTCCACGCCGCCACTGCCCTGGTGGATGCGGTCCACCAGGGCACCCTCGTGGTTGCTCTGGAAACAGTCCACCCCCGCGCCCAGCTCCCCTGCCCGCTGCTGCAGAGCGCCGTTTATCTGGTCGAGGGTATTACTGCCGTAGAGCCCCGGCTCGCGGCTGCCGAGCAGGTTCAGGTTGGGGCCGTGGAGGACGAGCAGCTGCATGGAGTGAGGAGATGTTCTAAGCGTGTCCGGCTGGTAGGTTCTTGGAGTGTGGTTCGGGTCGGTGCCCGAGTGGTTAATGGGGGCGGACTGTAAATCCGCTGGCTCTGCCTACGTTGGTTCAAATCCAACCCGGCCCACCTTCCACATGCCCTTGTAGCTCAGCGGT
>JAYKGS010000017.1:0-3569 GCA_035284945.1 Synechococcus sp. | reverse complement strand
AGCTGCGCCCCGGCATCGTGCACCGGCTCGACAAGGACACCACCGGCTGCATCGTGGTGGCCAAGAGTCAGGAGGCGCTGGTGCGGCTGCAGGGGCAGATCCAGAAGCGGATCGCCTCGCGGGAGTACCTGGCTGTGGTGCACGGTCAACCCCAGGCCGAGGCCGGCACGATCGTCGGGGCGATCGGCCGCCACCCGGCGGATCGGAAGAAATACGCCGT
Organism: Synechococcus sp.; assembly: GCA_035284945.1. Lineage (GTDB taxonomy): Bacteria > Cyanobacteriota > Cyanobacteriia > PCC-6307 > Cyanobiaceae > Cyanobium_A. The sequence goes on along the minus strand of JAYKGS010000017.1, from coordinate 3,349 downwards.
CGTGCACGACGGCTCCGGCCGCCACGCCTGCACCCACTGGCGGGTGCTCGAGCGGCTCGGCGATTTCTCCCTGCTGCGCTTCAAGCTCGACACCGGCCGCACCCACCAGATCCGGGTGCACTGCGCCCACTTGGGCCATCCGATTGTGGGCGATCCGGTGTATTCCCGCTGCCGCAAGCTGCCGATCGAGCTGCCCGGTCAGGCCCTGCATGCTGTGCAGCTGGGCCTCGACCATCCCGTCAGCGGCGAGCGGCTGGTGTGTGAAGCACCCCTGCCGGAGGCGATGGAGCGGCTGCTGGGGCTGTTAGGCCGGCGCCGGTAGCCGCGGACAAGCCCTGACCAGCCTGCGGGTGATGGCGGCCTGGGGATCGGCCAGCAGCTGGGTGCCGGAGCCCTCCTCCACGATGCGGCCCCCATCCAGCACGATCACCCGGTGGCAGAAGCCGCTGGCCACCGCCAGGTCGTGGGTGACGAACAGCATGCCCAGCCCCAGCCGCGCCTGCAGTTGGCGCAGCAGGGCAAGCACATCGGCCTGCACCTCGGCGTCGAGCATGCTGACGCTCTCGTCGCAGAGCAGCACCTTCGGCTCCAGCACCAGGGCCCGGGCGATGGCCACCCGCTGCTGCTGGCCGCCCGAGAGCTGGCGGGGCAGGCGGTTTTCAAAGGCTTCCGGCGGGGTGAGTCCCACGGCACTGAGCAGCTCGCGGGCGCGCTGGCGGGCCTGGGCCCGGCTGGCCAGGCCGTGGATCAGCAGGGGGTCGGCGATGGCTTCGCCGACCTCCATCTGGGGGTTGAGGCAGGCCAGGGGATCCTGAAAAACCATCTGCAGGCTGCGGCGCGCCTGGCGCAGGGCGCCGCCGCGCAGGGCCAGCAGGTTGCGGCCTTCGAGCCGCACCGAGCCTCCCCGCACCGGCGCCAGGCCCATCAGGGCTCGGCAGAGGGTGCTCTTGCCACAGCCGGAGGCCCCCACCAGGCCGATGGTTTCGCCCTGCTGCAGCCGCAGGCTCACCCCGTCCACCGCTTTGAGCCAGCGGCTTTGCCAGGGCAGCGACGGCAGCGGGTGCCAGCTGCGCAGCGCCTCCAGTTCCAGCAGCGGTGGCGCCGGTGCCAGCTCCCCAACTTGGGCCCCCTCCCGCTGCCGCGCCTTGGCCACAAGCCGCCGGGCCAGGGGGGAAGCCGGGGCGGTGAGCAGTTGCTGGGCGGGCGCCCGCTCGATCAGGCGGCCCTGGTCCAGCACTGCGATCTGGTCACACCAGCGGCCTGCCAGGGCCAGGTCGTGGCTGATCAGCAACAGGGCACTGCCCGCTTCGTCGCAGAGGGCACCGAGCTCCCCCATCACCTGGGCTGCCACAGCCACATCCAGGCTGGTGGTGGGCTCGTCGGCGATCACCAGGGGCGGATCGAGGGCCATGGCCAGGGCGATCGCCAGCCGCTGGCGCATGCCGCCGCTGAACTCATGGGGATAGCTGCCATAGCGCTCGGGCTGGATGCCCACCCGCTCGAGCAGCTGTTCGGCCCGTTCCCGTATCCGGCGCCGTCGCCATTGGGGACGGTGGGCCGCCAGGGTGTCGCCCAGGTGGTCTCCGATCGGGAGCAGGGGGTTGAGCCGGGTCATGGGGTCCTGGAAAACCAGCCCCACCGCTTCGCCGCGCAGTTTGCGCAAGGCTGGCCGCTGCATCCGGCTGGGTTCCTGCCCCGCCAGCAGCAGCCCACCGCTGCACTGGCTGCCCGGCGGCAGGAGCTGCAGCACCGCCCTGGCGACGGTGCTCTTGCCACAGCCGGAGGGCCCCACCAGGGCCAGCCGCTCGCCTGGGTTCAGGCTCAGCGTCAGCCCATCGAGGGTGGGATGCTCGCAGCCCGGGTAGCGCACCACCAGGTGGTCAATCGCAAGCACTGGGCTGGTCACGGTCTCCAGCTAGGCGGCATCTGCATACGATGGAAAAAATCCACAGGCTGGAATGGTCAGGGGGGTTGCCGATCTGGATCAGGACCGGTCCATCCTCTCCCCTGCCGTATATGGCGTGCCTTTGCCCGAATGGCTGCAGCGCTGCCTTGAGCACGTGCCCCAGGGGCGGGCCACCCATATCCCGACAGACCCCGAGCTGCTGCTCGCCCGTGCCTTCGACTACGCCTACCGTCACCATCAGGGCCAGTTGCGGGCCTCGGGCGAGCCCTACATCGTCCATCCGATTGCCGTTGCCGATCTGTTGAGGGAGACGGGCGCCAGTGCCGGGGTGATCGCTGCTGGCTTCCTGCACGACGTTGTTGAAGACACTGGCGTCACCCCCGATGAGATCGAGGCCTGCTTCGGTAGCGAGGTGCGGGCCCTGGTGGAGGGAGTCACCAAACTGGGCGGAATCCACTTCACCAACCAGACCGAGGCCCAGGCTGAAAATTTGCGCCGCATGTTTCTGGCCATGGCCAGCGACATCCGCGTGGTGCTGGTCAAGCTGGCAGACCGCCTCCACAACATGCGCACCCTGGCGGCCCTCAAGCCTGAGAAGCAGCAGCGCATCGCCCGCGAGACCCGGGAGATCTATGCGCCTCTTGCCAACCGGCTGGGGGTTGGCAGGCTCAAGTGGGAGCTGGAGGATCTGGCCTTCAAAACCCTCGAGCCCGAGGCCTACCGCGATATCCAGAAGCAGGTGGCCAGCAAGCGCAGTGATCGGGAAGAGCGCCTGGCAGTGACGGTGCAGCTGCTGCGCGATCGTCTTGCCGCCGCGGGTCTGCCCAACTGTGAGGTGAGTGGCCGGCCCAAGCACCTCTACGGCATCTGGAGCAAGATGCAGCGCCAGCAGAAGGCTTTCCACGAAATCATCGACGTGGCAGCCCTGCGGATCATCTGCCCCAGCCTGGAGGGCTGTTACCGGGCCCTGGCGGTGGTGCATGACACCTTCCGGCCGATTCCCGGAAGGTTCAAGGACTACATCGGCCTGCCCAAGCCCAATGGCTACCAGTCGCTGCACACGGCCGTGATCGGTCGCCATCGCCCGATCGAGGTGCAGATCCGCACCACCGAGATGCATCAGGTGGCCGAATACGGCATCGCAGCCCATTGGAAATACAAGGAGGGTGGTTCACCGGCTGCCTCCGGGGCCGATGCGGAGCGCTTCAACTGGCTGCGTCAGCTGGTTGACTGGCAGCAGGATGACGGTGGCAAGGACAGCAGTGATTTTCTGCGCTCCATCAAGGAGGACCTCTTTGATGAAGAGGTGTTTGTATTCACCCCCAATGGCGATGTGGTGGGGTTGCGCAAGGGTTCCACCGCCGTTGATTTCGCTTACCGGATCCATTCCGAGGTCGGCAATCACTGCCAGGGTGTGCGCATCAACGATCGCCTCTGCCCCCT
>JAYKGS010000016.1:0-3655 GCA_035284945.1 Synechococcus sp. | reverse complement strand
AGACCGGTTCCGCAGCTATCTGCAGAACCTGCTCTCCAGCGGCCTGCCTTTGCTGATGGTCAGATCGCCGCGATTGCTGCAACCCAGGGCCTGGTGCTTGTGACACGCAACATCAGCGATTTTGCGGGCTTTGATGGGCTGCAGCTGCTCAACTGGTTCGCTTCGCCATGACCCCCCTGATAACCCCTTTACCCTGTCCAGATGGGTTTGATTCATGGCACCGTCCAGCTCTCCATCTCCACCCCCATCTCCAACCCCACCCGCCCCCCCAACTGAGCAACGCCATGCTGTTTGAGCAGCTGGACCCTTGAACGCCCTTGCCGATCTCCTGCGGATCTGCCGGATCTGAACGGGTGCCTGGCCTATGGGCAACGGGTGGGGGCACCGCATGAGCTGACGCGAATCCAACCTCCAGCTGCATTTCCAGGCCCCCAAACCGTCAGCTCCATACCCTCCTTAAGGGTTCCAAACAAATGGTGAATGGCCGGCTCCAAGGTGATCAGCTGCCACGCCTCTCCCGATGGCATCAGCAACTGAATCCCCCCATCTGCCGACCCTTGCACCCGACCACACCATCGCTCCTTCCCCTCTCCTCCAGCCGCTTCACCTGCGGGATTCCAGCTACTGCCATCGCCTTTTTGGAAGGCAATGGGAAGGCAGCCGTCTCGCCCGAGCAGGGTCGGTTCCCTCAGCGCGGCCGCCTGCCGTTCTCGCCATTGGGGGTGATGCCAGGGGGTATCCCACAGCGGAACCAGCGCCGAGCGAGCATGTGAATCAGCCAGCAACCGTTCCTGCAGCTCGCGCAGCGGCAATTCAGCAGGGGTGAGTCCCGAACACACCGCCAATGCCGCCGCCGCACCCGCCGCCTGGCCCACGTTCAGGATCAGGGGTTGCAGGCGCGTGGCGCCGTTGGCCATGTGGCTGGTGCTGAACGCTTTATCAGCGGCCAGCAGGTTGTCGATCGCCGCGCTCACCAGGGCGCCGTAGGGAATGCAAAACGGGGTGCCCGTCCACCGGCCACCCCAGCGACAGCTCTTGGGCGCCAGGGGCCAGTCGGGGCCAGGGTAGTGGTGGTCGTTGGCGTAGTTGCCGACGGCGATCGACTGCAGCTCCCCGGCTGCATTCAGGGGCAGCGGGGCGATCGCCTGACCTTCACCCTGTGGCAGCAGCTCCTGCTCGATCACCGTGTGGTGGCCGATCATGCGCCGACCCTCTCGCCAGTAGGGCATCGCAGCCAGCCAGGGTGCCGGGCTTGCGGCCTCCAGCGGGAAGGCCGCACCCAGCTGCAGCCGGCCGCCGCTCGCCTCCATCAACGCCTCGGCAAAGCGAAGGCTGTGGGCCTGCATCTCCCCGTACAGCCCGGCCTCGGCAGCGGCATCCCCAGCGAAGGCCCTCTCCAGCCCCCCATGCCAATCGTTGCCATGCAGCGGCCAGTTGAGCATCACCAGCCCGCCCGGCAACCGCCCATAGGTGAGCGTGCGCTCAAGCCCAAAGGCCTCGCAGGCGCGTTCAAAGGGGGCTGGCAGCTGGGGTGCGCCGGCAGGATCGAACCCCGCGGCTGGGTCTGACGCCGGCCTGTCACCCTGCAACTGACCCATCACCACCCAGGTGGGCGATTGCACCGGTTGCTCACGGAAGAAGGCCTCCGTGTCAAGGCGTCGCCGGCTCGGGGCACTCGGTTCACCCCACTGCTCCCGCGCCTCCCAGCCGAGGCGGAACGGGGCGTCAGCCAGGGGCAGCAGATCTCCACGGTCGCTGCCATCGATCACCACCCGGCAACGCACCCGCCGCTGCTGATCGCCCTGTTCAATTCGCACTGCGCTGATCAACGAACCTTCGCGCTCGACCGCCAGCAGGCGGCAGCGAGGCCACCACAGCAGGGAGCGCTCGGCCCGCGCCCAATCCTGCAGAATCGCTTCAGCGGTGGCGGGCCGGTAGCCGAAGCAACTCACCCAGTTGTGGTCCAGCCCCGCCGGCTCGCGTCGCTCCAGTTCGCGCAGAAAGCCACCCCACAGGCCCGTCTGCCAGGGGGTGAGTTCATTGCCATCGGGGCAGCACACCCCGGCGGCACTCACCATGCCCCCCAGCCACTCGCCTGGCGTGAGCAGCAGGGTGCTGGCTCCTCCCCGCGCTGCCTGAATCGCTGCCGCGACACCGCCGCTACCGCCTCCCCACACCAACACGTCCACCGCGTCGATGGATCGGGTCATGGGCTGGGGCCGCCTGTGGATGGGGGCAAGCCTGCCAGCACCTGGGCCAGTGCCTCTCGCCAGTGCAGCGGCTCCAGCCCAAGGGCGGCCCGGCTGGCGCTGCAGTCAAGCAGCGAGTAGCTGGGACGCTGGGCCGGAGTGGGGAACTCGGCGGTGGTGATCGGCCGCACGGCAGCGGCCCGCTCCAGCAGGCCCGCGGCCACGCCCAGCTCACCTATCGCCACGGCGAAGTCATACCAACTGGCCGCACCGGCATCGCTCCAGTGCAGGATCGGCGGCTGATCGGCCTCGGCAGGGGTTGCCGCGGAAGTACCCAGCCCGATCGCGCGCCAGCAGGCCTCAGCCAGGGTGTGGGTGCTGGTGGGACAGCCCACCTGGTCGGCCACCACGCCGATCTGGGGACGCTCGCGGTGGAGGCGCAACATGGTGAGGCAGAAATTCTTGCCCACCGGGCCATACACCCAGCTGGTGCGCAACACCCGGGCACCAGGCAACTGCAGGGCCGCTGCCTCGCCGGCGGCCTTGCTGGCCCCGTACACCCCCAGCGGATCCCGGGACTGGTCGGGCCGGTAAGGAGTTCCCTGGGCACCGTTGAAGACAAAATCCGTGCTCACCTGCAGCAGCCGGCCTCCCGTGGGCGCCAGAGCTTCAGCGAAGGCCGCCGGGGCGCCGCCGTTGACGGCCTGGGCCAGCTCCGGCTCGCTTTCGGCCCTATCCACCGCCGTATAGGCGCCGGCATTGAGCACCCAGTCCGGCCTGTGCGCCCGCACCGCCGCGGCACAGGCAGCTGGATCGGCCAGGTTCAGCTCGGCCCGGCCGCAGGCGATGAGCGCCACCCGCTCGGGCTTCGATTGGATCAGGGCCCGGCCCAGCTGGCCGGCGGCACCGGTGAGCAAGACCTTCACAACGTCTCCTTCACAACGTCAGGCTGGCAGGCCAGGCGCCCTGGTGCCGATCCGCTGGCCCTGGTAGCCGGCCTGGGCCTTCACCCGCCCACACCAGGTCTGATTGTCCAGGTACCAGCGCACCGTGGCCTCCATGCCCGCCTCAAAGCTGTGCCGCGGCTTCCAGCCCAGCTCTGCTGTGATCTTGGTCGCGTCGATCGCATAGCGGCGGTCATGGCCCGGCCGGTCGCTCACGGGCGTGATCAGCCGGTCGTGGGGGGCGCCCGCCGGCCGCAGCTGATCCAGCAGCCCGCAGATCGCCGTCACCACCTCTTTATTGGTGCGCTCACTCGGGCTGCCGTGATCGCCAGCCCCGCCCACGCAGTAGCTCTCGCCCAGGCGACCGCGAGTGGCCGCCAGCAGCAGGGCCTCCACGTGATCCTCCACATAGAGCCAGTCGCGCACGTTGGCGCCATCGCCATAGAGCGGGATCGGCTCGCCGGCAGCGGCCTTGAGGATCACCACCGGGATCAGCTTCTCGGGAAACTGCCAGGGGCCGAA
>JAYKGS010000015.1:0-3743 GCA_035284945.1 Synechococcus sp. | reverse complement strand
GGGCTCCTTCGAGTCCCGCAACGAGCTGACAGCCCTGAGCCAGCGCTGGGGCCAGCTGGCCTCAGCCCAGAAAGACCTCACCGCCAGCGGCTTCCTGCTGGTGCTTGACGACGGCCGCTATGCCCAGCTCCAGCCCGACCTGCCCCTCCCCGCCGCCAGCTCGATCAAGACGCCCATCCTGCTGGCGGGCCTCGAAGACCTCGACAGCGGCAAGTTGCGTTGGAACGAAGCCCTGCCCCTGACCAAAGAGCTGGTGGGCGGCGGGGCCGGCTGGATGGCCAGTCGGCCGGTTGGAACCCGCTTCCCCTTCTTCGAGGCGGCCACGGAGATGATCCGGGTGAGCGACAACAGCGCCACAAACCTGCTGATCAAAAAGCTGGGCGGCAAGACGGCGTTGAACGAGCGCTTCATGGCCATGGGCCTCACCGCCACAGCGGTGAACAATTGGTTGCCCGACCTCAACGGCACCAACACCACCAGCAGCCGGGACCTGGCCAGGGCGATCGCCCTGGTGGACACTGGCGAAAGCCTCAGCCCCCGGGCCCGCGACCTGTTTCGAGAAATCATGGGCACCTCCCGCACCAACACCCTGATCCCGCTGGGTTTGCTGCAGGGGCTCGGCAAGGATGGCGCCGATCCCGACAGCGAGCTGCTCAGCTTCGGGATCACCACCTACAACAAGACCGGTGACATCGGCATCGCCTACTCCGACGCAGCCCTGATCCAGCTCCCCACCGGCCAACGGGCGGTGGCCGCCTTCATGGTCAAGGGCCCATTCAATGACCCCCGCTCCACCGACCTGATCCGCTCCATGGCCGGCGAAGTGGCGAAAACCCTGGTGGGCCGCAAATGAAATCCTTTCCCGACCGGCGCGGCTCCCTGCCCCTGCTGCTGGCTGGCCTCACCCTGATGGCCGGCCCTGCCCTTGCCCAGCCCAGGTCCGCCACCCCTGCAGCGCCCGCCGCCCCCCTGCTGCGCCCCCAGACCGTTGCTCCCCTGAGCGGCGGCCTCGATCGGGTGCTGCTGGTCAACGACAACAATCCCGAGCTGATCAGGGAGCCGGGGATCCTGCTCTCCACCTTCCCCGGCCCTGGCCGGGGGGTGCCCAGCGCCCACCTGGATGTGGCCTTGAACGGCCGCTTTGACCTGTTCAGCCACCACGTCTATGCCGGCAAGCCGGAGAGCCTCGATTCCACCCTGTGGCTGGCGGTGCTGGCAGCTCCGCGGGGATCCCAGCCCGTGTCCCTGAGGTTACTGGCGGGATCCACCGCCCTCTCCCAGTCCGTCGATCCCGGCCAGGCCGGGGCCCCCTTCCTGCCCCTGCCGGCCCTGATGAGCCAGGGCAGCACGCCCGTGTGGTCCGGCCCGGGTAGCCGGGTGGCAACCGAACTGCTGGCCCGCCAGCGCAGCCCGGAACTTCCCAGCAGCTGGACCCTGACTCCCGGCGCCCCTACCACCTTGATCGTGTTGCCCCTGCCGGTGCGGGGCCTCGACCCCCTGCTCAACGGCCGCAACCTGCAACTCCGGCTGGAGAGTTCCGGCCCGGTGAGCGTTGCCACCCTGGCCGGCTTCGGCCAGGGTGGCCAACCGCCGGCCCCCTCCAGCTGGGCTGCCCTGCTGGAGGGGAGCCTGAGCCCCCGGGAGCACGCCCCCACCCCCCGGGGCAGCAAGGGGGGCATGGTGTATTCGCGGGTAAGCGGCGTGCAGGTGGGCAGCACCTGGCGCACCCGGCTCACCGATCCGGGCCAGCGCTGGTTGAGCGTGCGCCGCGCGCCGATCTCCTGGCCGATCAGCAGCCTGGAGCGGGGCAGCCTCGGCACCGGCCAGGTGCAGACCGCCGAGCTGCAGGCCTTCTATCCCGGCACCGCCTGGGCTGCCCACGGCAACTACGGGGTTGAATATGACCTGAGCATCCCCCTGCGCAACGACACGGCCAGGCCAGTGGTGTTGCAGGTGGCGCTCGAATCGCCGCTCAAGGGCGACGGGGCCTCCGGAGGGCTGCGTTTTCACAGCAGCCCCGGCAGCCGGCCGGTGATGTTCCGCGGCACCGTTGAGATCTCGGGCCTGGATGGTGAGCCTTCCCCCTCGGGTGGCCCGGCCAGGCCAACCGGCCGCCGCAGCTTCCACCTAGTGCAGCGGGCCGGCGAGCCCGCCCCCCCCCTCGGCACGGTGAGCCTGGCGCCCGGGGCCAGCCGCCAGCTGCAGATGCGGCTCATCTATCCGGCTGATGCCACTCCTCCCCAGGTGCTCAGCCTGCTGCCACTGCCAGCACCGGCGGATCAACAAGCTGTGAAACAATCCGAATCCTCAACCACCAGCCTTCCGTGACGCCAGCCCGCAAGCGCAGGGTCTTTCCCTTCACCAAGGTGGTCGGGCAGGAGGAGATGAAGCTGGCCCTGCTGCTCAACGTGATCGATCCGCGCATCGGCGGCGTGATGATCATGGGCGACCGGGGCACTGGCAAATCCACCACGATCCGGGCCCTGGCCGACCTGCTGCCCGAGATCGACGTGGTGGCGGGTGACCCCTACAACAGCTCCCCGTCTGATCCCGACCTGCAGAGCACCGAAGTGCGCGCCCGCGCCGAGCAGGGCGAGCAGCTGCCGACCGAGCCCCGCCAGGTGCCGATGGTGGATCTGCCCCTGGGTGCCACAGAAGATCGCCTTTGCGGCACCATCGACATCGAGAAGGCCCTCAGTGAAGGCGTGCGGGCGTTTGAACCCGGCCTGCTGGCCAAGGCCAACCGCGGCCTGCTCTACGTGGATGAGGTGAACCTGCTCGACGACCACCTGGTGGACGTGCTGCTCGACTCGGCCGCCTCCGGCTGGAACACCGTGGAGCGTGAGGGGGTGAGCGTGCGCCACCCGGCCCGCTTCGTGCTGATCGGCTCCGGCAACCCGGAGGAGGGGGAGCTGCGGCCCCAGCTGCTCGATCGCTTCGGCATGAGCGTGGAGGTGCGCACGGTGCGCGATCCGCTGCTGCGGGTGCAGGTGGTGGACCAGCGCACCGCATTCGACAACGACCCCGACGGCTTCAGCGACGCCGCTGCGACCAGCCAGGACGCCCTGCAGGAGCGGGTAGTGGCGGCCCAAAAACTGCTCAACCAGGTGCTGCTCGACGACGACCTGAGGCTGCGGATCAGCGCCGTCTGCGGCGAACTGAACGTGGATGGTCTGCGCGGCGACATCGTGACCAACCGGGCTGCCCGGGCCCTGGCCGCCTTTGAAGGACGCACCGAGGTCGAGGAAAACGACGTGGCCAGGGTGGTGGCCTGCTGCCTGCGCCACCGGCTGCGCAAGGATCCGCTTGAGCAGATCGACACGGGCGAAAGGGTGGTGAAGGTGTTCTGCAAGGTGTTCGAGCGGCCCGACACCGCCGACCGCAGCGCCTTCGAGCTGGCTCTGGCGGCCTAGTGCGCATCCTCGGCATCGATCCCGGGCTGGCCCGCGTCGGCTACGGCGTGATCGAGGCGGAGGAGCAGCAGGGCGGGGCCCAGCACCTGCTCGACTGCGGCATCATCCGCACCGACCCGGGCCGCAGCGATGGCGACCGCATGGTGGAGATCGCCCGCGACCTGCGCCAGCTGCTGCGCCTCTGGCGGCCGCAACTGGCGGCGGTGGAGAAGTTTTTCTTCTACCGCTCCAGCACCACCATCGCCGTGGTGCAGGCCCGGGGGGTGCTGATGATGACCCTGGCGCGCTTCCAGGTGCCGGTGGTGGAGTACCCGCCCATGCAGATCAAGC
>JAYKGS010000014.1:0-7521 GCA_035284945.1 Synechococcus sp. | reverse complement strand
CCATGAGCAGCCGCCGCGTGATCGAAACCGCCCTCGATGCCAGGGAGACCCCGGTGATGGAGCCCCCCCTGAGCGAGGGCACCGCTTCGCCCCTGCCGGTGACGATCCTCACCGGCTTCCTGGGGGCGGGCAAAACCACGCTGCTCAATCACATCCTCAGCAACCAGCAGGGCGTGAAGACGGCCGTGCTGGTGAATGAATTCGGCGAGATCGGCATCGACAACGACCTGATCGTCGCCACCGGCGAGGACACGGTGGAGCTGAGCAACGGCTGCATCTGCTGCTCGATCAACGGCGAGCTGCTCGAGGCGGTGTACCGGATCCTGGAACGCCCCGACCCGGTCGACTACCTGGTGGTGGAGACCACCGGCCTGGCCGATCCGCTGCCGGTGGCGATGACGTTCCTGGGCAGCGACCTGCGCGACGCCACGCGGCTCGACTCGATCATCACCCTGGTGGACGCCGAGAACTTCGGGCCCGAGATCCTCGATGGAGAGGTGGCGCGCGCCCAGGTGGTGTACAGCGACATGCTGCTGCTCAACAAGTGCGACCTGGTGGACGCGGCGCGCCTTGATGCGGTGGAGCAGGAACTGCGCGCGATCAAGAGCGATGCACGCATCCTGCGCTCGGTGAAGGGCGAGGTGCCCCTGCCCCTGCTGCTCAGCGTGGGTCTGTTTGAAAGCGACAAGGTGGTCGCCCAGAGCCAGGCCAGTGCCGAGCCGGACCACAGCGCCTGCGACCACGAGCATGGCCACTGTGAGCATGAGCACGGGCATCACCACGATCACGGGCATCACCACGAGCACCACCACCAAGATCACGCCGCCCATCCCGACCACGCCGCGATCGAAGGCTTCACTTCGCTGTCCTTTGTGGCAGAGGGCCCCTTTGCCCTGCGCAAGTTCCAGAACTTCCTCGACAACCAGCTGCCGGCCGAGGTGTTCCGGGCCAAGGGCATCCTGTGGTTCAACGAGAGCGAACGGCGGCATGTGTTCCACCTGGCAGGCAAGCGCTTCTCCATCGACGACTCCGACTGGCCCGACGCCACCCGCAAGAACCAGATCGTGCTGATCGGCAAAAACCTCAACCACCAGCAGATCCGCCGCCAGTTGCAGGCATGCGTTGCCAAGGATGCCGGCAGGGGCTTCGGCTGAGCGGGTGCCGGCCGGCCTGGCTAGGCTGAAATACGAAGCGTGAGTCCCATGGCCGAACTGATTCTCTGCTCCGGCCTTCTAGCTCTTCTCGGTTTGGCCTTCTGGCTCACCACCGACTCAGACGACGACAATGGAGGTGGCGGCCTGATGCAGCCTGTGCTTTTGCCAGTTCGAGTGCGTCGCTGACCAATGGCTGATGGGGTTTGACTGCCACGGGGAGAGCTCTTGTCGCAGGAAATAACCTCAGGCCCGGGGGAAGGCTTAATCAATACTTTTTTCGGCCTGGGGAGCGTATCAATTATCACGCTCCATACGGACATTAATCACCCAACCGAGGCCTTGCCAATCCGTAGCTTGGGGTCATCGCCAAGCCAGCATGAGTCACAAACGTTTCCGCAATCTCAGAGTTCAGATCGGCATGGGTGCGCTTGCCGCCACAACCCTGGCCAGCGCCATCAGTGTGGCCAGCATCGCCCAGGTAGGGCCAGAGAAAGTAATCAAGGAAATCAATAGGGAAAATCTCAAGGAGGTAAATGTCTATTCCGGCCGCCACTACAACACCGACAAAAAGCTCTACGCCGAGTTCACCAGTCGCACTGGCGTCAAGGTCAACCTGCTCGAAGGAAAGGACGATGAACTGATTCAGCGGCTCCGCAGCGAAGGCGGCAAGAGCAGGGCTGACCTGTTGGTGCTGGTGGATGCGGCCAGGGTTTACCGGGCCCAGGAGCTCGGCCTGTTCCAGACCATCCGCTCCGTCGAACTCAACAGGGATGTGCCAGCAAACCTGAGGGACCCTGCCGGCCGCTGGTATGGGCTCACCCGCAGGGCCAGACCCGTGATGGCGAACAGGGAACTGGTCAATCCCAGCTTGATCCGCACCTATGCCGATCTTGCCAAGCCCGAGTTCAAGGGCAAGGTGTGTCTTCGCAACCGGGCCAGTGTCTACAACCAGTCCCTAGTGGCCGATGAACTGGTGCGGCGCGGGGCAACGGCAACCCGGCAGTGGGTACGCGGAGTTGTTGCCAACATGAAGAAGCCCTTCTTCACCTCCGACACCACCATGGTGCGGGCCGTGGGCCAGGGACAGTGCGGGGCCACCATCGCCAATCAGTACTATCTGGCTCGCCTGCTGAGCGGCGACAATCCAACCGACCGCGCAACCGCCAAAAAAGTGCGCGTGGTGTGGCCCAACCCCACCCACGTCAACGTGACCGCCGGCGGAGTCACCCGCAGCTCCCGCAACCCAGAGGCAGCCCGCCGGCTGCTGGAGTTTCTGGCCTCTCCCACCTCCGGGGAGGGTTATGCCGCCGCCAATAACGAATACCCGCTGAAAGGCTGGGGCAACAACCCCACCCTCAAGGCCTTCGGCACCTTCAAGGCCTCTCCGGTGTCGATGGAGCAGCTGGGTCGGCGCAACCGTGAGGCGGTGCAACTGATGACCGAGGCTGGCTGGCAATAGATCGACCTGGACGCCCTGTTGCCGACCATCCCGGCCCAAGTGATTTCGCCCCCAAGGCCGGGGAGCTCGGGCAGCCGGGCGGGGCTGCTGGTTGCGGTTCTGGTGGCCTGCGGGCTGGCGCTGCTGCCCTTGCTCACCCTGCTGGCTGATGCACTGATCGGCAGCAGCCACGCCCCGCTTGCCCTGGGCTTAGACGGGGCCAGCCAGGTGCGGGGCACCCTGCTGCTGGTGGGTGGGGAGGGAGTTCTGGGCGGAGCTGTGGGAACTGCCATCGGCTGGCTGACAGCTGTTTGCCGCTTCCCAGGGCGCCGCTGGCTGCGGATCGCCCAACTGGTGCCCATGGCCTTTCCCGCCTACCTGCTGGCCGCCAGCCTGATCGACTGGGGTAGCTATCGGGGGCTGGGCATCCACGGCCTGGGCTGGGCCGTGCTGTTGCTGACCCTGGCCAACTACAGCTACGTCTTCCTGCTCAGCACCGAAAGCTTCTCGGTGAGCGGCAGGCGACTGCTCGAAGCCAGCCGCAGCCTGGGGGTAGGCCCCTGGCGCAGTTTCTTCCGGGTGGCCCTGCCAATCGCCTTGCCCTCAATAGGAGCCGGCATTGCCCTCAGCGCCATGGAGGTGGTGAATGAATTGGGCGCCGTGCGCCTGCTGGGGGTGCCCAGTCTTTCTGCAGGAATCCTTGACCGCTGGCAAGTGGATGGGGATCCCCAGGGAGCTGCCCTGCTGTCGCTTGTCGCCCTGGCCATTGTGGCCGTGCTGATCACCAGCGAACGAATGCTGCGCCAACGCAGCCGCCGCTGGAATCTCGACGGCAGCCGCGGCGGCGACCACGTATGGCCCCTTTCCGGCTGGCGCGCAGCCCTGGCCCAGCTGCTGTGTGCCGCCCCACCCTGCTGTGCGTTGGTGATTCCGGCTCTCTGGATCCAGCAGAGCTGGCAGGGCATGCAGGCTGAATCATTTGCTGAACTGGCGCATCTGGCCGGACGCAGCCTCGGCCTGGCCCTGGCAGCCACAGCCATAACCTGCCTGGGGGCCCTACTTCTAGCCATCTGCCGTCGCTGGAGCCCCCAGCCGCTGGTCGAGCAGCTCAGCTTCCTGGCTGGCCTTGGCTACGCCATACCCGGCAGCGTGCTGGCTCTGGGGCTGATCCTGCTGGGTGGCCCCCTGGGATTGAGCCCCCTGCTGTTGCTGCTTTGGGGCTACGGCGATCGCTTCATGGCCGTCTCCAAACAGGGGCTCGATGCGGGCCTGGAAAGGATTCCTCCAAGCATCGATGAAACGGCCGCCAGCCTGGGCTGCGATTGGCGCGGGGTACTGGGCCGCATCCATCTGCCCCTGCTCAAGGGGCCCCTGCTGGTCGGGGCTCTGCTGGTGTTTGTGGATGTGGTCAAGGAATTGCCAATCACCCTGGCCCTGCGCCCCTTCGATTTCGACACCCTGGCGGTGCGGGTGTTCCAGTACGCCAGCGATGAAAGGGTGGGAGCCGCCATGGCCCCGGCTCTGTTGATCATGGTCTTCGGCCTGATCGCGGCCCTGGCCCTGGTGCCCACGCTTGAGCAGGGGGAGTGACCTCAGCAGCGGCGGTTCAGCCCACTCGCTGGATCAGCAGGGCAGGGGAGCGGTTTCGATCAGCTCCGGCGCCAGACGCATGCCGGATTCGCCCACGGGCGCCTCGATCAACCGGGCTTGTCGGAGGCGGGAAATCAGCCGGGTGGTGGTGACCCGGGTGGTGCCGATCAGCTCACCGATCCGCTCATGGGTGAGGCGGAAGGGCAGATCACACCAGCTGCCGCAACGGCGGCCGAGGCGGTGCACCACCAGCCCCAGCAAGGCATGCAGGCGCTGCTCAGCATTGCCGAGGTGACGGATGCGCAGCAGCTGCAGCGTCCATTCGTTCACCGCATCAAAGCCCTCACCGCAGCGGGGCTCGGCGTCACTGCGGAAGCGGAGCGGGGTAAGGGCTTCCACGCATACCCCCTCGCTGCAGAGGCGATCGACGCGCAACTGATCGCCCGCCTGCAGAAAGGCAAGGGTCATCCCCTCGGTTTCCTCACAGGGGCAGTAGACGCGGGCCACCCCCTCGAGCACCTCGATGCAGCTGCCGCTGGGGCGCAGGGCGGGATCGAGCAGCACGGTCTGGCCCACCGGCATGCGCACGGCGGCAACGGGATCGTCGGGAAGGAAACGAAAACTCATGGCCGCGGCAGCGGGCTTATTGCGAATGACACGCAACCTAAACAAGATCGGTGCTTTTTGCAAGCGATTCTCAATAACAGCTGTCAATTGCAAGCCGGCGGGGCGGCGGGGTCGGGAGTCTGTGCCTGAAACCAGGGGCAGGCCCACCTCAAGCGCTCCAAAGCAGCATCGAGGCAGCAAAAACTGAATCGCAGCAGCAACCGATTGCGCATTTCGTCAACTTTTTCCCCGTGCGCCATATCTTTTCGTGCCAAGTGCTCTGTTTGTAGCCATGCGCAACAGCCGGCTGCCAAAGAGCTTGGCCGTGGTCAACATGAAGGTGTTTCCCACCATCGCTGGGGACTTCCTCTCCATGTTGAACCGCAACACTCTGCGCAGCCGGCTTGTCAGCAGGATCGGGCTGCTGGCTGCGGGGGCTACCGCGGTCGCCTCGGCACCCGTGCTGGCCCAGTCGGCCATTCTCTACAAACTCGACACCACGTGCAGGGTCAAAGGCGGCGAACCGCAGGCCTGCGTGGTGGAGGCCGTGAACGAGGGCAACGCCACTCTCTACCGACACATCATCGGCAAAACCGTTGAAACGATCCGTGTCACCGACAGTCCGGTGCGGATGAGCGTTTGGCTTGAGAACAAAAAGACCTGGCAGAACCTCAACACGGCCGCCGCGCGCTTCTCCACCAACACGATCTGCTTCAACGGCCTCGATCTCTGCGTCGTCAACCCCAACTACCTCAACAGCGTGCGTGAGGATCGCCCTGACGCCACCGCCGGCCGGGATCTGATCAGGGTGAAGTTCGGCTCCGACGGCCGGATCAACCTCACCTGCTACGACGATGGCTGCAAGGGGGTCGGCCAATGAACACGGTCTCGAAAACTCCTTTGGCAGGCCTGGGTTTGGTGCTGGCTGGGGTGATCGCCCTGCCGGTGGGCGCTGCCCTGGCCCTTGATCGCCCCCTGCCGGAAAGCAGCATCGACCAGCTGATCGCCCGCGGCGGTGGGGGAGGCGGCCGTTTGGGGGGAGCTGGCGGGGGTGGTGGCCGCAGGGCCAGCGGTAACAGCGGCTTCAGCAACGGCGGCCCCGGACTAACCCGCGGCTCCACCAGGCCCGCGGGGGGCTGGAGCAACAAGGCGAGAGTGGATGGGGGCGGCGGACCATCTCTCAATCGCCCCGCAGCCGCTTCACGCCCCGTAGCATCGACCCGTCCGGCCGCCGCCACCCGGCCGGCATCGGGGGCTCGGCCCGGCGGCTCGATCGGCAGCGGGGACCGCATGGCCAGTCGGGACAGACCCGCAACCGGCGACCTGAACCGCGCTGGGAGCCGGGATTTAAATCGGAACGTCAACCGCAACGTCAACCGCGATATCAACCGGAACTGGAGCCGCAACGTCAACCGCGTAAACCCCTACCCCGGCTGGGCCCGACCCGGCTGGGGCCTGGCCCGACCCTGGAACCACGGCTGGTATGGCGGCTGGAGCACTCCTCCCAGCTGGGGTTGGTGGGGCGCGCGGGCTGCAACCTGGGGAATCGCCAGCCTGGCCACCGCGGCCATCATCAACGAGGCCGTCAGTAACGCCATTGACGACCACAACACCTACATCGTTGTGCCCAACACGAACTACGAATTGCTGTACGGAACGGTTCAACCTTCCGGGAGCGATTCGGTCAGCTTCGTGATCCAGGCGGACGGCTCCGAGTACCAGCTCAGTGCCAACTGCAACCGCGGCACCATCAATGGCCAGGATCCCAGCAGTGCCGCGGAAGCCGAACTGCTGAACGCCGCCTGCCAGGTGGCCTACGGATCGGCCTGACGGGCGGGGGCCTGCCTATTGACACCACAACAACGCAACCACTGTGACAACCCAAAACTGGGCTGCTGGAGCGACTCAGGCAGGCGGCCTGACGATGCAGCGAAAGCCCATGTGACAGGTGGAAGTGTCGATGCCCTGGGCCATGCGGGCCGCCGGCCGGTAGCGGCGGCAATAACTGGGGGCACAGAGAAAGGAGCCCCCTTTCACCACCTTGCGCGGCATGGTGCCGTGCTGGGAGCCGGGATCGATGCTGGCCAGCCGGAGGACCTCCTGGGCCGAGGCGCAGCAGCTTGCCGGCTCAGAGCGATGGCTGCCATACCAGCTGTCGGTCCACTCCCACACGTTGCCAATCATGTCGAGCAGGCCGTAGCCATTGGCCGGGAACACGCCGACCGGAGAGGTGCGCTCCCAGCCATCCAGACGGCTGTTGTGATGCGGGAAGTCGCCCTGGAAGGTGTTGGCCACGGGCACGCCGCCCGGATGGAGCTCCTGGCCCCAGGCGAATTCACAACCCTCCCGGCCGCCCCAGGCGGCCCGCTCCCACTCCGCCTCACTCGGCAGCGCCTTGCCGATCCAGCGGGCGTAGGCCTGGGCGTCTTCGCAGGCCACATGCACCACCGGGTGCTGCTCGCGCCCCTTGATCGAACTGCCAGGCCCCTCCGGATGGCGCCAGTCGGCCCCGGGCACGTACTGCCACCAGCGGTAGGGATCGCCGCTGCCGATCGGCCCGGCC
Organism: Synechococcus sp.; assembly: GCA_035284945.1. Lineage (GTDB taxonomy): Bacteria > Cyanobacteriota > Cyanobacteriia > PCC-6307 > Cyanobiaceae > Cyanobium_A. The sequence continues at coordinate 170 of JAYKGS010000014.1, read as the reverse complement.
GGGGGCACGAACACGATCGAAGCGGGTGCCAGCTGGTCGGGGCTGGCTCCGGGGTAAAGGGCCGGATCGGCGGGCCGCTCCGCCAGGGTGCGGTGCCCGGTGGCCTTCACAAACTTCTGGAACTGGGCGTTGGTGACCGGGGCCCGATCGATCCAGAAGCCCGCCAGCTC
>JAYKGS010000013.1:0-6657 GCA_035284945.1 Synechococcus sp. | reverse complement strand
CCCCGCTGGCGCAGGCCCAGACCTGCCAGTTTCTGGCTCCGGTGGGCGGCAATGGCACCACCAACATCATCACCAAGACGATCGGGCCGGGGAATCCGTTTGGCCGTCCGAACTGGAACACCGACTTTTTCGTGACCCAGCCCTACGGCAGCTTCAAGTTCTTCTTCACCGCTGACTCCTCGGTGAGCGCCACCTACCCGATCCAGGGCTTTCTGAAGTTCACCGATGGCTCCAGCCTGCAGGTGATCAACGAGTCGTTCGCTCCCCAGATGGGGACGGGGCGGATGTGGGGACCCTTCCCGGCGATTCCCGGTAAAACCGTCAGCCAGCTCAACTTCAAGATCGGTGCCAGTGCCGATCAGGCGGCCACCGGTTTCACCTACCGGATCTCCACCATGGGTTGCAATTGAGCGGTTTGCGGCAGCCTTGATCCGGTTGCCAGAGGGAACACCCCCAGAGCCCATATCGCCAGGGCCGATAGCTGGGCCACCAGGGACAGCTGCACCCCGGTGATCGCCACGATGCCCCCCAGGTAGAGAAACCACCACAGCCCGTGGCGCAGCTGCTGGCGATCGACCAGGGCAAACAGGCCAGCTGGCACCAGCACGATCAGGCTTGCCCCCCTGATCGAGTTGGTGCCGCACCAGCTGATCGCCCAGGTGGCCAGGACGAAGGCGGCGCTGCACCACAGCTGCGCTCCGGGCAGCCGGTAGGCGCGCCTGGCCTGCGGCAGCTGCTTTCTCAAGGCGATCAGGCTCACCGGGCCCATGGCCAGGGCGATCACCAGGGTGGCGGTGAGGAAGCTCACCACGGTTTGCCAGCTGGGGCCACTGAGCAGCATCAGTACTCCCATGCCCAGGCTGAACAGCAGGGCCACCGAAGGTACGGCCTGGCGGTTGAGCCGCCCGAAGCTTCCCGGCAGCAGGCCGCAGCGACCCATCATCCAGCTCACCCGCGCTGAGGCGCCCAGGTAGGCCATGGCCGTGGCGCTGGGGGACACCACCGCATCCAGCAGCAGCAGCCGGGCCACCCAGCCCAGGCCCAGCCCCATCGCCAGGGCCACCAGGGGGCCGCCGTGGGCGGTGAGCCGCAGTGCGGCCCAACCCCCAGCCAGCTGCGACGGCGGCACGGATACCAGGAAAGCCAACTGCAGGATCACGTAGATGGCCAGGGAGATGCCCAGGCCGGCGGCCATCGCCAGGGGCACGTTGCGCTGGGGCCGGCGGGTTTCACCGGCCAGATCCATGGCAGTGCGAAAGCCCAGCAGGGAAAAGAGGATGCCGCCGCTGCTGATCGCCGTCACCATCCCCTGCAGGGTTTGGCTTGGGGGTATGGAGCTGGCGGCCAGGTTGTCCCAGTGGCCTGAGGCCAGCATCAGGGTTATCGAGATCAGCAGCGGCACGGCCAGCTTCCAGGCGGTGAGGCCGTCGATCCAGCGGGCCAGCCAGCCCACCCCGGCCAGGTTGATCCAGGCCAGCAGCGCCAGCAGGGCCGTGGCCACCGCCAGGCCGGGGCCGCTGAGCACCTGGCCGGCTCCTCCATCGGCCGTCAGCCAGGGCAGGCTGCTGGCCAGGTATTGCAGCACCGCCAGCACCTCGATGGTGGGCAGGGCCAGGTAGGCGATCCAGGCGCTCCAGCCGCCGATGAAGCCCGCGGTGCGGCCGTGGCTGAGCAGGGGGATCTGGGCCAGGGCGCCGGAACTGCTCACCAGGGAGCCCAGCTCGGCGAACACCAGGGCCAGGCTGAATGCCAGTCCACCGCCCAGCAGCCAGGCGCCGAGGGCGGCCGGGCCCGCACTGCGGGCCGCATAGAAGGGGGCGAACAGCCAGCCCGAGCCGATGGTGCTGGTCACCACCGCCAGGGTGAGGCTGCGCAGGCCCAGTTGGCGGGACAGTCCGGAGCTGGTCATGGCGAGGTCACGGTTGGGGCGCGGTGGGGCGGGTGCTCAAGGGGTGTTCAAGGGGAGATCACTGTGGAGCAAATGCCGCCAGAACGTTTCTGGATCCCGGTTGCTCCCGCCATCGGTCTGGCTGTCCTGCAGGGGGATGCCGCCCAGGTGGCTGATCGGCCGGCAGCCCAGGCTGTTGATCAACCAGGCCGCCCCGCTTTCGAGCAGATCCTGCTCCTGGATCAGACCTTCCGCCACCAGCTCCCGCTCCAGGGCCCGCCGCCGCATCACCCCCGGCAGGCAGCCGCTGGCCAGGGGTGGGGTGAGCCAGCCCCCGTCGCGGCAGACCAGCAGGTTGGCGCTGGTGCCGCAGCAGAGGCCGCCGGCGGAGCTGGCCAGCAGGGCATCGTCGGCGCCGGCGGCGCGGGCCTGACGGCGGGCCTGGATCGAGGCTCCGTAGGCGAAGCTCTTGCAGCGGCTCAGCAAGCTGGTGGCGCTGCGGGTTTCGGTGGGGCTGACGATCACCCGCAGCGGCGTGAAGCAGGGCTCGATGGCGCTGAGCTGGAGCCAGAAGCGGGGCTCTTCGTTGCCGCCCAGGTCGATCCCCCGCCCGCCGCTGCCCTGCCTGCCGCTGCCCCGGCTCCAGTTGAGCCGCAGGGCGCCGCTGCTGAGGCCGCTGAGGCTGATGGCCTCCCTGGCCAGGGGCGTAATAATCGCCGCACCCGGCGGCAGGGGCAGCCCCAGCAGGGCCGCCGAGCCCTGCCAGCGCTCCAGATGCTCCGCCAGCAGCCGGGTCCGGCCGGCCTCCACCAGCACCGTTTCAAACAGGCCATCGGCCAGCAGCAGGCCCCGATCGTCGAGCGGTATGGCCAGGTCGGCGGGGCTCCCCCAGCAGCCCTGCCCCGATCCATCCCCCAGCCAGGCAATCGCGGCGGCTGCGGCTTGGGGGCGATTCACGCCAGGGCCTCCAGCAGCGGTTGGAGTTTCCAGCCCAGCTCTTCGGCCTCGGCGGCGGGATCGGAGTCGGCCACAATGCCGCAGCCGGCATGGGCCCGCAGCCGCTGGCCGCGCAGCAGCAGGGAGCGGATCAGGATGTTGCTGTCGAACTGTCCGTCGGCCCCCAGCCGGAACAGGGAGCCGCAGTAGGGCCCACGGGGTACGGGCTCGAGACCGTGCAGCCGCTGGCAGGCCCGGATCTTCGGGGCGCCGGTTATCGAGCCCCCCGGCCAGCAGGCCCGCAGCAGGTCGACCGCGGTCAGCCCGGGCCGCAACTGGCCCCGCACCACCGAGGTGAGGTGGTGCACCTGGCGGTAGCTCTCCAGCCCCACCAGCTGGGGCACCTGGATCGAGCCCGGCAGGCACACCCGGCCCAGGTCGTTGCGCAGCAGGTCGACGATCATCACGTTTTCAGCCCGGTCCTTGGGACTGGTGACCAGATCGGCTGCGGCATCGGCATCGGCATCGGGGTGGGGGTGACGGGGCCGGGTGCCCTTGATCGGCCGCGTCTCCACCTGCCCTGTCCCGTTCAGCCGCAGGAACCGTTCCGGCGAGGCCGAAAGCACCGCCTCGCCAGTTGCTGCCGCGCCGGCGATGGCCAGGCCGCCGAAGGGGGCGGCGCAGCTGCGCCGCAGGCGACCGTAGAGCTCCAGGGGATCGGCGGGGTCCGCCAGTTGCTGCTCGCAGCAGGCGGTGAGGTTGGCCTGGAACAGATCGCCGGCGGCGATCCAGGCGAGAATCCGCTCCACCTGATCGGCATAGCGTTCCGGTGGGGTGTGCCACTGCCAGGAGCCCGGCGCGATCGCTGCGGGGGCTGGGCTCGCTGGCGGGGTGCCGAGATCGAGCTGCACCAGCAGGGCGGCGAAGCTGTTCAGCCGCGCCGGATCACGGCCCTCGAGCCATTGGCTCTGGCTGGGGTGGTCGATCACCAGCACCGGGTCGTGGCGGGCGGCCCAGAGCAGGGCCATGTCCGTTGGGTGCCAGTGGGGTCCTGGCTCCACCCAGGCCCCCGCCTCGTAGCTGAGCCAGCCCATCCAGTGGCCCCCGCCCGCCGCCAGATCCGCCAAGGCTGCGAAGGGATCGCCGGCCGCGGCCTGGCCCGGCAGGCCGCGGCAGATGCGCTGCTCCAGGGGCGCCAGGCCCAGGTGGCTGCGCTGGCCTTGGGCGCTGCCATCGCCATCGAGCCAGACCAGACCTTCCCTGCCCAGCTCGGACGCCAGGGCCTGCACCAGGGGCCAGGGATCCCGCCAGGGCAGGGGATGGTGCAGGAGGGATCGGGGCGGGCTCATGCCCCGGCTTCCGCCAGGGCGGCATCGCGGATGCGGCAGCTGTCGCACACGCCGCAGGGCTGCTCACCGCCGGCATAACAGCTCCAGGTGCGCTCGATCGGCACGCCCAGTCGCCGGGCCTCCCGCACGATGCGGGTTTTGTCCCAGCTCACCAGCGGCGCCCAGAGGCGGATGCCGTGGCCCTCACGCCCGGCCTTGCTGGCCAGGTCAGCCAGGGTCTGGAAGGCTTCGAGGTAGTCGGGCCGGCAATCCGGATAGCCGGAGTAGTCGATGGCGTTCACCCCGAGCACCAGCCGCCGGGCACCGCGGGCTTCCGCCAGGCTCAGCCCCAGGGCGATGAACACCGTGTTGCGGCCGGGCACGTAGGTGCTGGGGATCACGTCCGCTTCAACGCCGCCGGTGGGGATGGTCAGGCCCGGGTCGGTGAGGGAGGAGCCGCCCCAGGCGGCCAGGTTGACACCGATGGTGTGGTGTTCAGCCAACCCCAGGATTGGAGCCAGTTCGGTGGCTGCCTGCAGCTCGCGGCGGTGCCGCTGGCCGTAGTCGAAGGACAGCCCGATCACCCGATAACCGGCTTCGATCGCCAGGGCGGCGGCGGTGGCCGAATCCAGGCCACCGGAGAGCAGGGCGATGGCGGTCGGCTGGTGGGCAGTGGGTCGGCGGCCGGTGGGTTGGTGGGGGATGGACACGGGGGCGAGGGTCTGATTCGCGAGCCGCTTGGGGAGGTTGTACAGATGTACATCTTCCCAGGGGCGACCGGTGGCCAATCCCGCCACGATGGCGGCAGTGCAAATTCAAGGTGGTGATGGTGCGCGTTCGCTTGCAGGCCTGGATTGCAGGGGCCATGCTGCTGGGGGGCTCCGCAGTCGCGATCCCCCGGCTCGATCTCTCGAGCTATCCAAAACCCGTCGACGGCGATCGCCGCTGGGTGATCCAGCTGCCGGGGGTGTTGCCGCCCAAGTCCGATCCGGCGCTGTCGGCCAACCCTGCCGACTGGCGGGTGCAGCTGATCGTGGGCCAGATGGTGGAGCTCGACTGCAACCGCCAGACCTTCGGCGGCAAGCTGCGGCCCGTGAAGCCCGCCCAGCCGGGCGGCCCAGTGCTGTTTCGGGTCACCGATGTGGGGCAGCTGGCCTCAACCCGCATGGCCTGCCCGCCGGATCAGCCCCGGCGCCGCACCTTCGTGCCGATGGCCGGCAAGGCCTTTGTGGTGCCCTACAACGCCAGCTTCCCGATCGTGGTGGATGCGCCCCGGCCGCTGGAGCTGCGCTGGCGGCTGTGGCGGGCTGAGAGCCAGGAGCGGCCGGCCCGCCTGCAGTGATCAGCGCAGCCCCAGCCACTTGTGGCTCTGGAGGCTGAGTCGCCACTGGGGGTGTTGCAGCACGTGGGCCGTGGCCAGGGCCTGGCCGCCCGGTGAGTCCCAGCCCGGCTGGAGCAGCAGGGCCGGCTGGTTGCCAGCGGCGCGCAAGCCCTTCGCCGCGGCCGCCATGGCCTCGGCGAAGGCCAGATCCTCAGGGTCGTGCACCACCACCTTGAGTTCATCACAGGCCTTCAGCAGCTCCTGGGTGGGCTGTCGGTGGCGCTTGGGTGACAGCGTGATCCAGTCGAAGCGGCCACTGAGGGGATCCACCCCGCTGGTTTCCAGATGCAGCGGCAGGGGCCCACCGGTCGCGCCCCCCATCCCTGCCCGCAACGCGCCGCAGAGGTCGGTGAGGTTGTGGTGCAGGGGCTCGCCGCCCGTGATCACCACGAAGGCGGCCCCGGCGGCCGCCGCGTCACGGGCCTGGCGGGTGAGCTCGATCACGGCCAGCGCAGGATGGACGGCCTCCGGCCAGGACTGCTTGGTGTCGCACCAGCGGCAGCCCACCTGGCAGCCCGCCAGCCGGATGAAGAAGGCGCTGCGGCCGGCATGCACCCCCTCCCCCTGCAGGGAGTGGAAGGTTTCCACCACCGGGAGGTGCGGGGACGGGCCTGCAACGGAGGGCGACATCGGGAAAGAGTGCCAGGAAGGCGCCGACGCTCAAGTTGCGGCAGGTGATCTGATTATCAGCGTCGGGGAGCTTGGAAGCCGGGCAGGGCCCGTGCGTCGTAGCCGCGCCCATCGGGCCGCTGCGGTTGTGCCTCAACCCCAGATAAATCAGGAAACGGCTCAGGCGACCGCGGCGAAGTTGAACCCGATCACGAGATCATCAAAGTCATTGTCTTACGCTGAATTGCCACCATTGCGGAGAGGTCCAGGGGATCGCGGCGCAGCTGGCGGGCAGCTCTGCGGCGTGACCGGTTGAGGCGAAGGGATTCCAGGTGAAAAGCCGTATGCGCGCCGCGCCTCACGCCTGGAGCAACCCCGGCGCGATCGCCCTTGACAGCCAGCAGCTCAAGCTCAAATCCGGCCGGAGCCTGCCGTTGCAGGTGGGCATGTCGCTCACCGCCAACATCAAGCTGCGCAAGGTCACCTACCTGCAGTTGCTGCTGGGTGAGTTCAAG
>JAYKGS010000012.1:0-5520 GCA_035284945.1 Synechococcus sp. | reverse complement strand
TCAATTCCCCGGAAACGGAGGTGTTCGAGAAGGGCAAGCACCTCTTCGGTCTCGACAAGGCCGGCCATGCCATCCGCAAGGACGACCGGGCGGTGGTGGTGGAGGGCTACTTCGATGTGATCGCCCTCCATGCCGCCGGCATCACCAATGCGGTGGCGGCCCTGGGCACGGCGCTCAGCAGCCAGCAGATCACCCAGCTCTGCCGCTGCTGCGACAGCAAGCGGCTGATCCTCAACTTCGACAGCGACGGGGCCGGCGTGCGCGCTGCCCAGCGGGCCATCGGTGAGGTGGAGCAGCTGGCGCTCCAGGGCCAGCTGGAGCTGCGGGTGCTGCACCTCCCCTCCGGCAAGGACCCCGACGAGTTCCTCAAGACGCAGGGAGCCGCCGACTATCGCGCCCTGCTGGATCAGGCACCCCTCTGGCTCGACTGGCAGATCGAGCAGGTGCTGGAGGGCCTGGATCTCGCCAGGGCCGACCAGTTCCAGCTGGCGGTGAGCGGCCTGGTGGCGCTGCTGGGCAAGCTGCCCCAGAGCGCCGTGCGCTCCCACTATCTCCAGCAGGTGGCCGAACGGCTCAGCGGCGGCCAGGCGCGGCTGGCCCTGCAGCTGGAGGACGACCTGCGCCAGCAGGTGAAGGGCCAGCGCTGGCATGGCCGCTCCCAGAAGTGGGAGCAGCCGGGTGAGGCGGGCCTGCGGGAGCGGGCCGAGGCCGAGCTGTTGCGCCTCTATCTGCACTGCCCTGCTCACCGTGCCGCCATCCGGGTGGAACTGCGCCAGCGCGAACTCGACGACTTTGCCCTGCAACCCCACCGCCTGCTCTGGGCCGCGATCAGCTCCCTGGAGGAAGACAACCTCGGCGCCGGCCGGCTGGAAGCGGTCAATCGTGGCAAGGATCCCGGCCTCGACCTGGGGGATCTGGACCTGCCCAGGCTGCTCGCCGACCAGCTGGTGGTGGAGCAGAGCGGCCTGCTGGATCGGCTGACCCCGCTGCTGGAACCCAATGAGCTGCAGCGCATGGCCCTGGGCCAACCCCTGCTGCAACTGCGCGGCGCCGCCGCTGCCCTGGAACGGCAGAAGAGCCTCAAGCGTTGCCGCCACCTGCTCGATGCCTGGAGCAGCCAGCGGCTCGAAACCCTCGAGCGCTGCATTTCCCGCCTGCTGGAGGAGGAACGGCAGGAGGCTCGGGCAACAGCTTCAGGTTTGGCGCCCATCAGCAACATGGAAGTGCGGATCGAGGCCCTCTTCGCCGAGCTCAACGGCGACGCCCTGCGCTTTCAGGCGCTCTATTACAACGAGCGCAAACACCTGGAGTTACTTGATCTCCAGCGCCGGGCCGCCTACGGGGAGGTGCTGGCGCAGCCGGCGGCCTAATCCGGCGTTCCCCATCCCCATCTCCCCGGCCTTGTCCTGATGTTCGCGTCCCCGTTGCCTTCCCGACTCACCACCTGCTCCTGGGGCAGCCTGCTCGGCCTGGTGGGTTGCCTGTTGCCGCTGCCCCAACCTGCCCTCGCCCAGCTCCAGAACCAGGCCTGCCCCTGCAGTTGCACCCAGCCGAGCCTGGGACTGATCGGGCCCGATGGCCTGTGTCAGTGTCCCTGTGCCTCTGTGCCGATTCCAGGCATCAACGAGGAAACCCTGGCCGGACCACCCAAGCCCCCCAAGGCGGGTGGTCCGCAGCCCGCCTGGACCGTGGAACCAGGCTTTTACGGCGGCTTCGGGGATGGTTTTGAGGATGGTTTTGGCGGACCTTTCTGGGGTGGCTGGTGGTGAGCAGACCGCAGGGCAGGCAGGTGGGGCGGTTGGTGCCAGTTTGAATCCGGCCGTTCAGGCCCGCACCACCGGTATGGCCTCCAACCGCGTGGTGGCGGCCCCCGACAGCTGGGAACGCCGCATTTGCCAGGGTCTGTGCAGGCCGGCAGCAGCCCATTGGATGGTGCCGCTGCCGTAGTGGCGGTTGAGCCGGTCGATGGTGGCCAGCAGGGCCGCGCGCCGTTTCTGCTGCTCGGGTGGCAACGGCACCAGCAGGTGGTGTTGCAGGGTCGCCTCATCCTGCAGCTCCTGCATCAGCACACCGGCCTTCTGCAGCGGCTTATGGGGCCTGAACAGCTGCTGCACCAGGGGCAGGGCCGCCTGCAGCAGCACGGCCGTGTCGTTGCTGGCAACCGGCAGGACCACGGTGGCGCCGTTGCTGTAGAAACTGGTGCCGTTGAAAGGGCTGCTGCGCACGAACACCGTGACGGCGCCAGCCCGTTGCCGCTGGCGGCGCAACTTCTCCGCCGCCCGGCTCAGGTAGGTGGCGATCGCCTCCTTCAGCTGGGCATAGCTGGTGATCGGCTGGCTGAAGCTACGGCTCACGCAGGTTTCCCGCTTGGCTGGCGGCACCAGCTCCAGGGGCAGGCAGGCGTGGCCGCGCAGTTCCTGCTGCAGCCGCACACCCACCACGCCGCAGCGTCGCCGCAGTTCACCGCTGGCCATATCACGCAGGGCACGGGCATGGCTGATGCCCCGCAGCCGGCACCAGCGGGAGAGCTGGCGACCGATGCCCCACACGTCTTCGATGGCGATCGCTTCGAGCTGGAGATCCGGGTCGGCACTGCTGCTGAAGTCGAAGACACCCCCTGCAGCTGGGCTGGTCTTGGCGATTTTGTTGGCCAGCTTGGCCAGCACCTTGGTGGGGGCGATACCCACCGCCACCGGCAGCCCCAGCCGGCGTTGCACATCGCGGCGCAGCTGCCGGCCCCAGTCAGCCAGGTCACCGTTGCCGGCTGGGCGCTTCAGTCGGCCAAAGGCCTCATCGATTGAATAGATCTCCAGGGCCTCCACCCACTCCTCCAGCACGACCATCAGCCTCTGGCTCAGGTCGGCGTAGAGGGCGTAATTGGAACTGCGCACCACCACTCCCTGGCGTTCCAGTTCCCTCCGCACCTGGAAGTAGGGCTGGCCCATGGGAATCCCCAGGGCCCGGGCTTCGGCGCTGCGCGAGACGATGCAGCCGTCGTTGTTGGAGAGCACCACCAGGGGCCTGCCGAGCACGGCCGGATCCAGCAACGCTTCGCAGGAGGCGTAGAAGTTGTTGCCGTCGATCAGCACTATGGCTTCACGTGCCATGGTGGCTCAGGGTTGGCTCGTGTCGGGAACCAGCGTGCGGATCACATGCCGGGCAACTCCCCAGATCTGCGGGCCGCCAGCAGGGGCCAGCTCCAGGGGCGGATAGGCGGGATGGGCTGCCTCCAGGCGCAGCCGGCCCCGGTGCCATGCCAGGCGCTTGAGGGTGAAGCCTCCCTCAAGCCAGGCCACCACCACCTGGCCTGCGCGGGCCTCCAGGCACCGCTCCACGATCAGCAGATCGCCGTGGCTGATGCCGGCCCCCTGCATCGACTCGCCACTCACCCGCAGCAGCACCGTGCTGGCGGGACAGGGAATCAGCTGGATAGCGAGAGTGGTGGAGGGGGGATTGGGCGCAGGGTCGCCGAAGGCCAAGGGCACGCCGCAAACCCAGGAATTATAGTTCATTTGTATCAGCATCCTGCAGGCGGCGCTGGCGGGGGCGATACTGACTTCTGGATTCCAAGCGTGTGAGCTTGATCTGCAGTGCTCCCGTCCGCCGTTGCAGCCTGGATCGCCGGATCGGGATCGGTGCTGGTGTTGTTTTTACTGCTGCACCTGGCGGGTGTGAGCCTGGCGCTGCTGCAGCCGCAGGCGTTTGAGCTCTATGCCACCGCCCTGCACCAGAGCCCCTGGCTGCTCCCCGCAGAGGGGTTGCTCAGCGCGGCCCTGCTTATCCATCTGGGGCTGACAGCCAGGAAGGTGGTGGCCAATCGCCAGGCGGGCAATCGATCGGTGCTGGTTTCGCGGCGTACGGATCGCTGGGGGGCCCGGGCGGCCCGCAGCATGCATTTGAGCGCGGGAATCCTGCTGCTGTTTCTGGGGGTGCATCTGGCCCAGCTGCGCTGGCCCCGGCCCCCGGTCGGGCTGGAGCTGGCTCGCCTGCTCGAGCTGCTCGCCCAGCCCTGGTGGGCCCTGCTCTACGGGGCAGCCGGCCTGGCGGCGGGCCTGCACCTGCTGCATGGAGCAGAGGCAGCCCATCGCAGTCTGGGCCTGCTGGATCCGGGCAACGGTCAGGCCATCCGCACAGGCGGGCGAGCCGTGGCGCTGTTGCTGGGCAGCGGTTTTCTGCTGGTGGCGCTGCTGCTGAACGGGCGGGCGGTGGGGTGGCTGGCATGAGCGGCCTGCCGGATCCGCGCCTGCCGAGCGGGCAGCTGGCCACGGCCTGGCGCCGCACCCGCGATGGACTGCCGTTGATCAGCCCGCTGCGCAAACGCCAGTTGCGAATTGTGGTGGTGGGCAGCGGCCTGGCCGGATCGGCAGCGGCGGCCAGCCTGGCGGAACAGGGCTACCGGGTGCAGCTGGTCACCTTCCACGACAGCCCGAGGCGGGCCCATTCGGTGGCTGCCCAGGGGGGTATCAATGCCGCCAAAAACTATGCCAACGACGGCGACAGCGTCGAACGCCTGTTTGCAGACACGCTCAGGGGAGGAGACTTTCGGGCCCGGGAGGCCGGTTGCTACCGGCTGGCCGAAATCAGCAGCGCGATCATCGACCAGTGCGTGGCCCAGGGGGTGCCCTTTGCCCGGGAATATGGCGGCACCCTGGCCAACCGCAACTTCGGTGGTTCCCTGGTGAGCCGCACCTTTTATGCCCGGGGCCAGACCGGCCAACAGCTCCTCTATGGCGCCTACCAGGCCCTGATGCGCCAGGTGGCGGCGGGGCGAGTGGAGTTGCGCACCCGCCGCGAGATGCTGGAGTTGGTCACCATCGCTGGAGTTGCCCGTGGGGTGGTGTGCCGCAACCTGCTCAACGGCGAGCTCGAGACCTACACCGCCAATGCCGTGCTGCTGGCCAGTGGGGGCTACGCGAACGTCTACTACCTCTCCACCAACGCCCTCAAGTCGAATGCGAGTGCGATCTGGCGGGCCCACCTGGAGGGGGCGTTGTTTGCCAATCCCTGTTTCACCCAGATCCATCCCACCTGCATTCCCAGCGGTGATGCCTATCAGAGCAAACTCACCTTGATGAGCGAGAGCCTGCGCAACGATGGTCGGGTCTGGTTACCGCTCACCCCTGGGGACCAGCGCCCGCCGGACCAGATCCCGGAATGCGAGCGGGATTATTTCCTCGAGCGCCAATACCCCAGTTACGGCAACATGGTGCCCAGGGATGTGGCCTCAAGGCGGGCCAGGGAGCTGTGCAACAGCGGCCATGGGGTGGGGCCGGGGGGGCGCTCGGTATATCTCGATTTCCAGGAAGCCATCACCAACCAGGGCTCCTCAGTCATTGAAGCCCGCTACGGCAATTTATTTGAGATGTATCAGCGGATCAGCGGGGAGGATCCAATGGCCACACCGATGCGGATCTACCCCGCTCCGCATTACACCATGGGCGGTTTGTGGGTGGATTACCACCTGATGAGTTCGATCCCGGGCCTGTTTGTGCTGGGCGAGGCCAATTTCTCCGAACATGG
>JAYKGS010000011.1:0-6494 GCA_035284945.1 Synechococcus sp. | reverse complement strand
GGCGCCGAGCTGGGCATCGAGCTGGTCGCCACCAACGACGCCCACTACCTCAGCGCCAACGATGTGGAGGCCCACGACGCCCTGCTGTGCGTGCTCACGGGCAAGTTGATCAGCGATGAGAAACGGCTCCGCTACACCGGCACCGAATACATCAAGGGTGAAGCGGAGATGCTGGCCCTGTTCGCCGATCACCTTTCCGAGTCAGTGATAGAGCGGGCAGTGGCCAACACCGCCCGGGTGGCCGAGAAGGTGGAGGACTACGACATCCTCGGCCGCTACCAGATGCCCCGCTTCCCCATCCCCGAGGGCCATACGTCGGTCAGCTACCTCACCGAGGTGGCTGAACGGGGACTGCGCGATCGACTGCGGCTTGTGTCAGATGCGCCGTTCAATCCGCAGTACGGCGAGCGCCTGGCCTTCGAGCTGGAGGTGATGGAGCAGATGGGTTTCCCCACCTACTTCCTGGTGGTGTGGGATTACATCCGCTTCGCCCGTGAGAACGGCATCCCGGTGGGACCGGGGCGGGGATCGGCCGCGGGCTCGCTGGTGGCCTATGCCCTGGGCATCACCAACATCGATCCGGTCGTCCATGGCCTGTTGTTTGAGCGCTTTCTCAACCCCGAACGCAAGTCGATGCCGGACATCGACACCGACTTCTGCATCGAGCGCCGCGGCGAGGTGATCGACTACGTCACCCAGCGCTATGGCGACGACAAGGTGGCCCAGATCATCACCTTCAACCGCATGACCTCCAAGGCGGTGCTCAAGGATGTGGCCCGCGTGCTCGACATTCCCTACGGGGATGCGGACCGACTGGCCAAATTGATTCCGGTGGTTCGCGGCAAGCCCGCCAAGCTCAAGGAGATGATCGGCTCTGAATCGCCGGCACCTGAGTTTCGTGAGAAGTATCAGAAGGATCCTGTCGTGCAGCGCTGGGTGGACATGGCCATGCGGATCGAGGGCACCAACAAGACCTTCGGCGTCCATGCCGCCGGGGTGGTGATCGCCGCCAATCCACTCGATGAGTTGGTGCCCCTGCAGCGCAACAACGACGGCCAGGTGATCACCCAGTACTTCATGGAAGATGTGGAGTCGATGGGGCTGCTGAAGATGGACTTTCTGGGCCTCAAAAATCTCACCATGATCGAGAAGACAGTCGACCTGGTGAAGCGAAGCAGCGCCCTGCTGGTGGATCCCGATGCCCTGCCATTGGATGATCCGGATACCTACGCCCTACTGGGCCGAGGCGATCTGGAGGGAATCTTCCAGCTGGAATCAAGCGGCATGCGCCAGATCGTGCGTGACCTCAAGCCCTCATCGCTCGAAGATATCTCCTCGATCCTTGCCCTCTACCGGCCGGGGCCGCTGGATGCTGGCCTTATCCCCAAATTCATAAACCGCAAGCACGGCCGCGAAGCGATTGAATTTGCCCACGAAAAGCTGCGGCCGATCCTCAATGAGACCTACGGGATCATGGTCTATCAGGAGCAGATCATGAAGATTGCCCAGGACCTGGCCGGCTATTCCCTCGGGGAAGCCGATCTGCTGCGGCGGGCCATGGGCAAAAAGAAAAAAAGTGAGATGGAGAAGCACCAGGGCCTGTTTGTCCAGGGTGCTACCGAGCGGGGGGTGGAGGCCAGGGTCGCCGAAGCCCTGTTCGAGCAGATGGTGCTGTTCGCCGAATACTGCTTCAACAAGAGCCACTCCACCGCCTACGGCGCCGTGACCTATCAGACCGCCTACCTCAAGGCCCACTATCCGGTGGCCTACATGGCGGCCCTGCTCACCGTGAATGCCGGTGATTCCGCCAAGGTGCAGCGCTACATCGCCAACTGCAGCTCAATGGGCATCGAGGTGATGCCCCCCGATGTGAATGCCTCGGGCATCGACTTCACGCCTGTCGGCAACCGAATTTTGTTTGGCCTTTCGGCGGTGCGAAATCTCGGTGATGGGGCGATTCGTCAGCTGCTGGAGGCACGCAGCGGCAAGGGGGCTTTCGCCAGTCTGGCCGATCTCTGCGATCGCATCCCCGGCCACCTGCTCAATCGCCGGGCCCTCGAAGCGCTGATCCACTCCGGCAGCCTGGACGCCCTCGAACCTGGCGGCAACCGGGCCCAGCTGATGGCCGATCTGGATCTGCTGATCGACTGGGCGGGCTCCCGGGCCAAGGACCGGGCCAGCGGCCAGGGCAACCTGTTTGATCTTCTGGCTGGGGCTGGCACCGGCAGCAGTGCCAGCGGCGCCGATATTGCCCCCAGGGCTACCCCGGTGGCCGACTACCCGCCCACCGAGAAGTTGAGGCTGGAGAAGGAGCTGGTGGGTTTCTACCTCTCCGATCACCCCCTCAAACAGCTGGCCCGGCCCGTGCGGCTGCTCTCCCCCATATCCCTTGCCAACCTCGAAGAGCTGGCCGACAAGGCCAAGGTGAGCGCCGTGGTGATGGTGCCCGAAATCCGCCAGGTGACAACCCGCAAGGGCGATCGGATGGCGGTGCTGCAGCTGGAGGATCTCACCGGCGGTTGCGAGGCGGTGGTGTTTCCCAAGAGCTACGCGCGCCTGGCCGACCATTTGATGGTGGATGCCCGCCTGCTGGTGTGGGCCACTGTGGATCGCCGTGATGAGCGGGTGCAGCTGATTGTTGACGACTGCCGATGCATCGACGATCTCCAGCTGTTGATGGTGGACCTCCCGGCCGAGCAGGCAGCTGACATTGCCATCCAGCACCGGCTGCGCGAGTGCCTGCACCGCCACCGCCCGGCCCAGGAGGAGGTTGGTGGCAGGGTGCCGGTGGTGGCCCTGGTGCGCCAGGAGGATCAGATCAGATTCGTGCGGCTGGGGCCCCAGTTCTGCGTCAATGATGTGCAGGCGGCCCTCCAGACCCTGTCTGCTGCCGACTTCCAGGCCAAGATCAGCTCACCGCTTCTTGCGGCCTGATCCTGGCTTACTTGAACCGGAACTTCCGCCCTTTGGCATGGCTTTCATCGAGCTGCGCAGACGGCCGATGTTCAGACCGATCTGCTCGGTGCCTAGCAGGCTGCCTGGCTGGTCTTCCCAGCTGGCGGAAAGCACACCGAAACTCAGGCCCAGCACCCCCAGAAAGAAGCAGGCCCCCGATGCCGCCAGGGTGGTACTGGGGGGAATGTCGAGAATCTGGCGGCTTACGAGCAGATAGCTCCCGACAAAAACACCCATTCCCATCAGGGTGGGAATGCCTGTGCCGATGGCGATGCGCCTGGCCATGCGATTGGCCACCACATCCGGAACCCCCTGCGGAGCCTTGCTCGCCATTACAGAACCCCTATCAGCCGCGGATGCCCAGCTTGGTGATCAGCTGGCTGTATCGATCCTGGCTGAGGCCCTTGAGGTAGCCGAGCAGGCGCTTGCGCCGGCCGATCATCTTGAGCAGCCCCTGGCGGGAGGAGAAATCGTGCCTGTTCTTCTGAAGGTGACCGGTCAGCTGGGTGATCCGCTCACTGAGCATGGCCACCTGAACTTCCACCGACCCGGTATCGGTGCCGTGGGCCTGGTGACCGTTTATCAGTTCCTGCTTTCTGGTGGTGGTGAGCGGCATGGGCTGGGGAGTGGAGCGCTGGCTGGGTCAGAGCTGAAAAACCAAATTCCATCCTACTCTCAGGGTTGGGCATCGCTGCAGTGTCAGGCAGCCTGGCGCGAGAGCCAGCGCAGACTCTCGCGGATCCACTCATCCGCCCCAGCCCCCGCCTGCAGCCCACCGGCCGATACGGCCCGCAGGGCTCGGTGGATCTCCAGGGCCTCATAGCCCAGGGCAGCGAGGGTGAGCTGCACCTCATCCCGTCCTGCGGGGGCCAGCGTGGCGCCTTCCCCCAGCGGATCAGGGTCGTTGTGGCCCTCCAACTGACCCAGAAACCGCTGCTGCAGCCGGGTGCGCAGCTCCACCGCGAGGCGCTCGGCCGTGCGCTTACCCACCCCGGGCGCCTGACAGAGGCGGCGCAGATCGGTGTGCACGATCGCCTGCACCAATTCAGTCGTGTCCATGATCCCCAGCAGGCCGAGGGCCATCTGGGGGCCGATGCCACTGACGGCCACCAGTTCGCGGAACAGATCCCTCTCAGGGCGATCTGCGAAGCCATAGAGCAGCCACGCATCATCCCGGATGGCGTGGTGAATGTGCAGGGCCACGTCACTGCCTGCCTCAGGCAGCTGCTGCCACTGCCGCTGGCTCACCTGCACCTCGTAGCCGATGCCTTGGCACACCAACAGCAGGCCGAAGCGTTTCTCCTGCTGCCAGGGATGGGTGAGTTGCCCTTGCAGCCAGCCGATCATGGGATCACTAGACGATTCCCCATCGTGCCCGCCCTGCCCAGTTCTGCCCAGCCCGGCCCGCAGTCTCGACGGTTGTGGGGCTGGTTGCTCCCCCTACTGCTACTGCTGCCCCTGGCCATGACGGGGTGCGGTGGGATCGGTCAACCACCCCGCTCCACCTTGCTCGGGGCCCTTGAGCTGCAGATCCAGCTGACCCAGGGGGCCATCGCCGAAGCCCTCGCCCTCGATGCCGGCGGCACACCGGAGGTGAGCAGGGTGCGGGTATCCAGACAGGAGTCACTGGCCATCGGCGAGGGGCGTGGCATGAGGCTTGTCGGCCAGTTTGACTGGCGCCTGCCTGGGGATCCAATTCGGGTTGACAGTCCCTTTGAGCTCTACCTGCAACGGGGCGAAAAGGGCCAGAGCTGGCGGTTGGCCCGCCCCCGGGGGCCGGTCGGCGAAGAGGGGGAGCAGCTGTGGATCATCGACCCCCTGCCGGCTGGCTGAGGCTGACCAGGGTGGCAGCCAGCACCAGCAGGGCTCCGGCGATTGTTGAGGCATCGATCTGCTCACCAAACAGCAGCCAGCCCCAGCCCGCGGCGAAACCAACCTGCACGTAGCTGATCGCCGTGGCCCGCGCCGCCGGCAGGGCCATCAGGCTGCGGGTCAGATACACCTGGCCCAGCTGGGTGAACAGTCCCACCCCCACCAGCCACAGCAACTCGGTCGGGGTGGGCAGCACGGGATTGAGCGCCACCAACGGCAGGCTCAGGGGCAGGGCCACCAGGGGGAAATAAAAAACGATCACCAGCGGGTGCTCGCTCTGCCCCAGGGAACGCACGCTCACGTAGGCCAGGGCCGTCAGCAGGGCGCCGGCCACAGCCACCAGCACCGGCTGCCAGGCCAAAGCGGGACTGCCACCGGGCTGGGCCACCAGCAGCACCCCCAGCCAGCCCAGCGCCATGGCGGCCAGCACCCGCTTGCCGATCCGCTCACCCAGCATCAGCCAGGCCAGAAGCCCCGTGAAGGGTGGGTAGAGGTACTGCAGCACTGTGGCGGATGCAAGCGGCAGGGCGGCCAGGGCTATGTAGACGCAAAGCAGGGCTGCGGTGCCGACCACCCCGCGCCAGATCAGCAGCCCCCGCCGTCTTCCCCACGGATACACTCCCGCGCGACGCAGCAGCAACCAGCTCAACCCCAGGCTGATCAGGCTGCGGGCCAGCACCACCTCCACCGCGGGGACGCGGCCCCCCACCTGCTTCACGCACACCCCCATCAGGGAAAAACAGAGGGCGCTGGCCACCATGCCCAGCACTGCTTGCCTGCCCCGGTCAGAATCAGTCCCTACCTCAGTTCCCACCACCATCCCACCGGTCCTTGAGCATCCCCCGTCTCCACCCCCGCACGATTGAGGCCGTCAAGGAACGGGCCGACATCGTCGATGTGGTCGGTGAGCACGTGGTGCTGAAGAAAAAGGGCAGGGAATACGTAGGCATCTGTCCCTTTCACGACGACAGCTCGCCGTCGATGACGGTGTCCCCTGCCAAGCAGTTCTACTACTGCTTCTCCTGCGGAGCCGGTGGCAATGCGATCAAGTTCCTGATGGAACACCAGCGCCAGAGCTTCAGCGAGGTGGTGCTGGAACTGGCGCGCAAGTACCAGCTGCCGGTTGAAACCCTCGATGGGCCCCAGCAGGAGCGCCTGCGCAGGCAGCTCTCCCGCCGCGAGCAGCTGCACCGGGTGCTCAGCCTGGCGGCGGGCTGGTTCCGCAGCCAGCTGCGCAGTCCGGAGGGAGCCGCTGCCCTGGCCTATCTGCGCCAGGCCCGCGGCCTCAGTGAAGCCACCCTGGAGGCCTTCGAGCTCGGCTTTGCCCCCGACCAGTGGGACGGCCTGCTGAGCCATCTACAGCAGGTGGAGGGTCTGGGCCCGGAGCTGCTTGAAGCCGCCGGGCTGGTGGTGCCCCGCAAGGGGGGGAGTGGTTTTTACGACCGCTTCCGCGGCCGGGTCATGGTGCCGATCAAGGACCGCCAGGGTCGGGTGATCGGCTTCGGCGGGCGCAGCCTCGATGGCGGTGAGCCCAAGTACCTCAATTCCCCGGAAACGGAGGTGTTCGAGAAGGGCAAGCACCTCTTCGGTCTCGACAAGGCCGGCCATGCCATCCGCAAGGACGACCGGGCGGTGGTGGTGGAGGGCTACTTCGATGTGATCGCCCT
>JAYKGS010000010.1:0-14120 GCA_035284945.1 Synechococcus sp. | reverse complement strand
CGGGGTGGCCGCCACCGAAATCCTCCAGCGGCACCCCGTTGCGCACGGTGCCGGCCGGCGCCCCCAGCAGCCCCTCGAGGATGCGCTGGGCGTAGGGGCCGGTGACGGCGTGCATGGCGTCGAAGGCCACGGGGAAACCGCCGCGCAGCAGATCGCCGATGGCATCGAAATCAAACAGCTTCTGCATCAGCGCCACGTAGTCGTCGACGCCGTCGATCACGTCAACCCGCAGGTTGCCGATGCTGCTGACACCCGGGGCCGAGAGATCGAGATCAGGCCCACCGGCGCAGATCCGGTATCCCTCCAGCTTCTGGGTGACGGCGTAGATGGCGTCGGTGATCGATTCGGGGGTGGGGCCGCCGTTGGCGCCATTGATCTTCACGCCGAAGTCGCCGTCGGGGCCGCCGGGGTTGTGGCTGGCCGAGAGGATCACGCCACCGACCGCTCCGCTGCGGCGGATCAGGTGGGAGGCGGCGGGGGTGGAGAGGATGCCGCCGCTGGTGGTGATCAGCCGGGCCACCCCGTGGGCCGCGGCCATGCGGGCGATCACGCCAATGGCGCGGCGGTTGCCGTAGCGGCCGTCGCCGCCCACCACCAAGGTGCCGCCGGCCACACCGGGCAGCACCTGCAGGCTGGCCTCGATGAAACTCTCCAGATAGTGGGGTGTCTCGAACCGTCGGCTGCTTTTGCGCAGCCCCGAGGTGCCGGGCTTCTGGTCGCTGAAGGCCCGGGCGAGGGCGATGTGCTGGACGTTCATGGAACTGCGGCAGGTCAGCGGCCAGGCCCAAGGGGGCTCTGGAGGCACCAAATTAGCCCTTGCCTGCGGCCCTGCCCCTTCTGGCTATGGTCCAGAAAAGCACATCTGTCGTGTCAATCCGAGTAGTTGGGCGTCTCCCCATCCCCAACCGGGCAGTCGGGTTGCTGCTCGGCCTGCTGGTTCTGGGTTCGCCCGGCGCAGCTGGAGCTGCCAGCCCGGGCAATTTGGTGGGTGCTGCCAAAGCGATCCCCATGGAGCAGGCCCTGCAGCGCAGCCAGCTGGCTGCTGAGGCGGTGATCCATCGCCGGGGCAGGGAAACCTGCCTGCGCGGCAAGCTCACCAATGCCCTGCTGGGCCTTTCGGCCAGTTGTGAGGCTGCCGGTCAACGGGGTGGGCTCTGCGCCCTGGCGGATCAGGCCGTCGTGCAGATGGGGTGGTCGCTGGCCTTCATGGACAGCACAGCCCGCCAGGTGCTCGAGCTGATGCCCATCGCCCCGCGGCGTTGATCCCTGCGGGCCTGGCCCGCTTCAGGAGCCGGGAATCAGACCGAAACCTTTCTTCTGCTTTGGCTTTTCTTCCTTCTTGCTCGGCACTACGGTGCGGGTCTGCAGCCTGCAGAAGGGGATCAGGTCCTGGCCGGCCCGGTTAAGGGCCTCGCGCCGCTCGAAACTGTTTGTGGCAACTGGCTTGGCCCGTTCCCGGATGGTCCAGATGGCATCCTTGCAGTTAGCCCCGAGTCGGGGATGGTCCATCAGGGGGTCCGCCATGGCGCTGGCCTTGTTGCAGCTCTCCGCGGTGTTCTCCCGTCCGCAGTTGAAGGTGAGCAGCTGGATCTCCCGCAGCTGCTCCATCGTGGGATAGGGCGGATCCTTGGGTGCCGCCTGCAGGGGAGTGGCCAACAGCAGGCCCACCAGGCTGGCCCCCAGTCCTGGCAGGAGCCAACGGGAGCGGGCGGCGGACCGCCAGGGAGCGCAGATTGGGTCGATCCGATCGGCGGCCATAGGTGCACGGCTGTGCTCCCATCATGACGGTTGTGGCAGCGCGCTCAGGCCATGGCGCAGGGGCTGCTGCTGCTGGCTCCAGTGGGCGGCTATCGCCGGGCCGATCAGTGGTGCCGCCAGGGCCAGCCCTCGCCGCAACCAGCCCCGGGTGCGCAGCCGCTCCCCCCGGGCGGTTTCCAAGGCTTGGAGGGTTTGCAGGGCCGTGATTTCCGGTCTGCGTTCGGCTTCGATGGCAGCAAGGGCTCCATTGAGCGCCTCCGCTGCGGTGTTTGCATTGCCGCGCAGCAGGGGCACCAGGCGAGCGCTGGCCACGCAGGCATCCCGCAGGGCCATGTTGATGCCCTGGGCGCGCACGGGGCTCATCGGGTGGGCCGCATCGCCCAACAGCAGCAGTCCGGGTCGCCACCAGCGTTCCGCCAGACCGACTTTCACCGACAGTCTTGTGGGTTCGCTCAGGCCTGATCCCCACTGGCGCAGCCAGTCCGCCAACTCGGTTGGACAGAGAGCGGCCAGCCGCTCGACCCACTGCGATTGGCTTTGGGCGGGGGCGCGCTCGCCGGCGGCCAGTACCCAGCCCAGCTGCAGGCCCCCGGCGGCACTTTCAAAAGCGCTGAACACACCGCTCGCTCCGACTAGGGTGATGAAGTTTCCCTGAAGGGGCGAGCTGGCGGGGCAGGCCAGCTGAAACCACAGCAGATCGACCTGGCTGGTGCCATCGATCAGCTGCAGTTTTGCCTTCTGCCGCAGCAGGGAGGCCCTGCCGTCACAGGCCAGCACCAGATCGGCCTCCAGCTGCCGGCCATCGCCCAGTTGGACCCCCACCACCTGGTCCCGGCGCCAGAGCAGGTCGACGGCAGCTTGGCCACGCTCCAGGGCGAAGTCAGGGAAGGTCCGGGCCTGTTCGATCAGCAGTTCAAGTAAGGCCTGCTGACTCACCAGGGTGCAGGGGCGCAGCGGATCCCCGCCGAGGGGTTCGGCCGCCCTGAACAGCTCCTGCCCGTTGACGATGAAGTGCCAGCCCTGGAGGGGGCGCCGGGGCTGGGTATCCAGCAGCGGGAGCAGGCCCATGGCGCCCAGGGCATCGAGTCCTGAGGGCATCAGGGCTTCGCCACGAAACTGGCGCACCAGGTTGGAGCGGGCTTCCACCAGGGTGACGGCCAGGCCCGAGCGGGCCAGCACCAGGGCCAGGCTGGTACCAGCAGGCCCGGCGCCCACCACGACCACCCTGGCCTGGGCCCCTGGCCCGTTCAAACGAAGGAGTTGTAGTTGCGGGTGGCGCCGCTCTCCGGGTCGACATGGCCCACCAGCTGACTCTTCTTGTGGAGCAGGTAGTCGACCAGCTCCTGCTGCACGGCCAGCAGCTCCGTGGTGCAGCCCCGGAAGGCCGCTCGGTGGCGGATGTCGTCGTGCCTGGTGTTGAGGTCACGGAGCATCAGCTGAATTGCATCCAGGGTCGCTGATGTGGAGCGAACGGCTGGGGGAGCATCCATCTGACATGGGGCGTAAACAAGCTTCCTAGGTTAGGAGCCTGGGTGCTGTTCAACAGTCGCCGAAAAAGGCCGTTGCCACAGCCTGGAACGTGTCGAAGGTGTCCTGGGTTTCCAGACCGCTCACTGCCAGGGAAACGGTCTGTTGGCGGGGATTGCACTCCACGGCCAGGCTCACCGCCCGGATGGCGTGGTCGGCGTGGAAGGCTGCGCTGTGGCAGTCGGCGGCATAGAGGGTTTCGGTGGCCTGGGTGAAGCCCAGCTGGGTTGCCAGCAGGGAGATCCCGGCCAGGGATTCGACCAGGCTGCCGCTGCTGCGTATTGCCGTGGTATAGACCACCGGAGCGGCGGGGGCAGTGTCCTCAGCAGGTGTGATCAGGGAGTGCGCCAATGACCTCACCAGGCTTCCGGTCTTCACCAGGCTTCCGGTGTGTAACAGGGTCTTCATGGCTGAAGCGCGGCCAGACTGACACGTCAAGCATAGGTTGAGTCGCTAGATATGGTGGTTGAAGCTTTTCAGCTCCCCACCTGTAGTGCTTCCCGGGGTAATGCCCCGCTGAACCCCGCTGCCGCAGCTCAGCCGTTGGCGCTGAAGTTTGCGCTGCAGCCGGGGGGTGATGCCCAGTTCAGCCCCCTTCCAGAGCCGGTCGATCTCGGCGTTGAAGTGGGCGGCCAGCAGGGGCGAGTCGAACACCAGCAGGGTTTCGTCGTTCTGATGGGCGGCACTCGGGCTCCAGTTGAAGGAGCCTGTGATCACGGTGCGCTTGTCGATGACAGCCAGTTTGTGGTGGAGCTTGTCGCCGCGGGCCAGCCGCGGGGTGCCGACCCCCTCCAGGGGCTTTTGCCAGGGCCGGTTGCCCGCTTCCAGGCCGCAGCGGTGGTCGGGCAGCTGGATGCCCAGCAGATCCAGCACTTCGCTGAAGGCCCGGTTGGCGAAGCCTGGGTCCGCCAGCAGTCGGATCTTGACGCCGCGCTCCTGCAGGCGGGCCATGGCATCGGCGAGGCGCTGCTCGGACAGCACGAACAGGGCCAGATCCAGCTGGTTGCGGCTGTCCAGCAGTAATTGCTCCAGCAGCCTCAAACCCTGCTGGGGATCTTGGCGGCGGTGGGGCGCGAACAGCACCGTCACCGGGGTCTGCCCCACCAGCACCCGCCGGGCCGCCCCACCCCCTTTGGCCAGGCCAAAGCGGCTGTCGCTGGCGCCACCGGGGCCGTCGCCCCACATCCGTTCAAATTCAGCAACGAAGTTCAAGGCCAGGGCGCGGCTGTGGAGCCGCAGCAGGTGGTTGACGTTGCCGCGACTGCGATTGCCATCCGGATCGGCGCCCGGATCGCCATGGATGCAGGAAGGGGTGAAATTGGCAGACCCCGTGACCACCACAGCCCGATCCACCACCATGAATTTGTGGTGCATCAGCCCGCTCCCGGCGCTGCCATCGGCGGTGTCATCGATCAGGGGCACGCCGCCCCGCTGCAGGATTGCTACCGCATCTCCCCAGCCGAGTGCCTTGAGCTGGTCATGCCGGTTGCGCTGGTGCGGTGCCAGACCGATTGGATTCTCCTGAGACCAGGGCGTGCTGTAGGTGTTTTCCAGTATCACTTTCACCGTCAGTCCCTGGCGATGGCGGGCCACCAGGGCTTCGGCGACCTTCGGCAGCGAGAGTTCCTGCACCGCCACCAGAATCTCCCGCTTCGCCCGCTGGATGCTGGCGAGCACAAAGGCCTCCAGGTCGTCCCCCTGACGTAACTGGCCGGTGATTGGACTGCGATAACGCCTGGTATCCGAGTGGTTGAAGACCAGTTCGAAACCCTCGGGCAGGGGTCTGGCCCTGGCGGGCTTTCCCAGCAGCTGGGCTTCGGCGCTGCAGCTGGCCAGGCCGAGCCCCAGCAAACTGGCCCAGGCCAGCGCGGCAAAAGACGGGTCGAAGAGGTTGATCGCGCTCAGCAGCAGCTGGAACCAGGGTTCCCACCCTGGGCGCGATCAGTGATGGCCAGGCATCTCAGCGCTGCGCAGCATGATCACAAACCAGCAGGTGCCGATCAACACGGCACTGAGCATGGCCGCAGGCAGGCCCAGCCGAACCAGTACCACAGGCACGATCAGCGGAAAGGCCAGGGCCCCTGCCATGGGGGTCAGGGCGACTGCAACTCGCTTTAGAACCATTCGCTGACGGCCTTGTCGGCGGGGTTGCTGTTGTCTTCCGGGGTTGTGCGGCTGAATTCCAGTGTGATGTTGCGCTTCTGTTCGCCATCGACGGCCACGGCCTCGATCGGGTAGAGCTGCTGGCCGTCGCGGAAGGGCACCTGCACCCGGAAGGTGCCCTCAGCGGTGAGGGGAACTTCCTGATCACCGATGGTGAGCCGCGCAGAGGGATCTGTGGCCCCGTAGACGATCAGCTCCGCATCGGCCACCAGCCAGAAGGAGCGTTTGCGGGATCCCACCCCGCCCTGGCCGGATTCGTTGCGGCCACTGGCCCAGATCCCGGCACCGGAAGCATTCAGCTCGCTGCTGTCAACACCCGCATGCTCCAGTTCATGGAAGGCCTCGGAGCCGCGACCCAGGCGACGCCAGCGGGAGGTGGCTGTCTGGTAGAGCCTTTCGTGCAGGCCGGAGTCGGGAGTCGGCGCTTCGATAGCCGGCAGGCTGGTGCTCGCGGTGGTCTCGAGCGAAAAGGGCACGAACTGGTCGAGGATCTGCTCACTGGGATGGAGGGCGGGCACCCGGGCCACCGAGGAGTAGGCGAGGGAGATCCAGCCTCCCCCATTGGCAATGCGATAGCCCAGTTCCACCCGGTAATCACGGTCACTCAGGGGCACCGGCAAATACCACTCGGTGGCGTGGCTGTCGACCACCACTTCCTGGAGGGCATGGGGATGGGAAGAACCCATGGGCAGGCCGGTCACATCGGCTACCCGGAGACATAGCTGGGATGCACCGGCGGCCTGGGCCTGGCTGCGGTCGGCCGGGGAGATCTCCCAGAACACGTAGGCCCACTGGGGATCGCGGGGCAGAAAGACCACGTTGGTCGTCGCCGGGCCGGGACGGGGTGCGGGGGGGAGTTCGGCCTCGATGGCCTGGAGGCTGGGCTGGTCCTCGTCCTGGCGTTCATTGATGGCTGCCAGGAGCTCGTCTTTGGATTTGCGGCTGTAGAGACTCACACCCAGGTCGCTGGCGATCTGACGCAACTGCCTCAGGGTCATGCGGGCCAGGGAGGTGAGTGCTTGCGTCATAACAACAGATTTCTTTCGGGATCAGTTTGCAGGAGTTTTCAGCCTGCGGTCAGCCCAGGCGCCCTGGGGTCAGCATCCACTGACGCCTGGGCTCTGGCCCGGCATTGAAAAAGGCGGCCCTGGGACCGCCTTGCGGGCTCCATCAGGCCAGCTGTGCCGACCTGTTTCAGCGACCGATGCTGCGGTATGGAACCTTCGCCAGATAGTCGATACTCGCATTGCCTGAGGCGCCGCCCTGGCTGCGCATGGCTGGCAGATTGCGTACCCAGGGCAGGTAGTCCTCTGGGAAGCCCCCCCGCCGTTGACGGGAGCGGGCAGGAATGGTTTTCTTCACCCCGCTGTAGACGATCTGAGGGAAGCCGAGGATGCCGCGGTAGTAGGCCTCGTAGCGGGGGCTGGTGATATTGAAGGGGGTTTCTCCCAGATCGCGGGAACCCACCACCCGGTTGCGGTGGTAGGGCACGGTGTCGTAACCGAAGGCCTCGAGGTATTCCTGGCTGTCAAGGATGTCGTCCACCATGCCCCGCACTCCGCGGGTCATGAGCACGGCCGACCAGGCGATCTCCTCGGATTTGCCGTAGGTGGTGCGGCCCAGCAGCTTCTCCACCAGATGGCGGGCCACCCGGTAGTTGCTGTTCAGGTTGTAGAAACTCCGATTGAAGGTGTCTGAGAGACACAGGGATCGGATGAAGTCGCGCACGTTGATCTGGCCATTGCGCAGCTGGGATTCCAGGGTGCGATCCCGATCGACCTTGAAGGCGTGGAAGAAGATCTGGCGGTAGGCGGCTTCGATCACGAAGTTCTGGTCTTCGCGATCCATGGCCTTGTCCATGGCCACGGCTTTGGGATCCTCATCCGAGCCCACCCGCAGCGGGTTGACCCGCGAGTTCTGGGTGGTGGGCGCGTACTTCAGGAGGGGCAGGGCCACACGACATCAGCATCCGTCACCCAGGATCGTATTGGTGCGGTCGCAGTGGGGTTCGCGAGGCTCCTGCAGGACTCACAGTCCGTAACGTTCGTCACCATCCCAGCGGCGAGAGCGCCGGCTCCGCTGCGGCTTGCTCGGCTGCCCCTGTGGAGCCGGTGCCCTGGGCCTCCATCACCCTGGTTTCGACGCAGAAGGAGGCGGTGTTGGAGAGGCCCTCCACCGTGCTCGTGCGCAGGCGCACATCGGGCCCCGCGAAGCTGAAGTGCTCCAGGCTGTGCATGGTCTCGTAACCGGTGGTGAGCAGCAGGCCATCGCGTTCATCCATGGCGAAATGGCCCGCCACTGGAGCGGTTTCCGCGTAGCCGCGGTCGCGCAGCAGCAGTCCACTCCGGCCGCGGCCATCGGTGGGGATCAGGCCGAACCAGCTTTCACCGTCGTGGGCCTCACCAGCCCCGTCCCAGGCCATCGAGGCGTTCCAGGTGACCCGGCAGCCGCCCACCAGGCGCGAGGGATCTTCGCCATGCATCTCAGCAATGCTGATCAGGCGCGGATCCTGGGCGGCTATCTCCACCACCTCGATGAAGGAGCTGCCCGCCTCTGCCCGCCGGTGCAGAAGGTGGTGGCTGCTGCGCTGGGAGCGCCAGCGGCCGCAGCTCAGCCGGAAAAAGCTGAGGGCATCTGGGATCGATTGGGGCGGGTTGGCGCTCACGGGAGCAGGTTGGCTCCCGGAATGATCGCAAGGCGTTGGTTTGCCTGGCTGTGGGCCCAGGCGATCAGGTCTCCGAGATCGAGGCTGAGGGGGGGGCGCCCCAGGTCGGCTGCGAGCTGCTCCAGCTGGCGACCGGCCGACTCCAGTTGGCTGCTGAAAACTTCTATGAAGGCCGGGTCCTGGGCGATCGGGGGCTGGTTGGCGGCCCAGTTGAGGATCGCTGAGCGATCCGGAAGTGCGCCGCTGCCTTCCTCGGCCCCGTGGGCCTCGCCAATGGCCTGCAGGGTGCGCAGCCCATGGGCCAGCAGCCGCAGATGGTGGCGTTCTTGGGCCAGCAGCAGGGTGGATTCGAGCTCGGCCAGTTCAGCCGGGCTCAGGGGGCCATCAGGCGTCACTGCCGGGAACCAGTCGGAAGCCGCAGGAATGGCCCTTCTCCAGGCGCCATTGCACCCGATCCACCCTGCAGTCGGGGAAGGTGTGGCGGATCAGCTGCAGTTCCTGATCGCAGACACAGGGAAACTGCTCGGCGATGCGCATCACCGAGCAGTGAAATTCACTGATCAGCCAGCCGTCGGAGTGGTCGGGATCCGGGCTGCATTCCGCCAGATAGCCCTCCTGGCGTCGCAGCTCCACCAGCCGCTCAAGGCGCTGATGGAGTGCCCCCTCGCCGATCCGCCTCCGGTAGGTGCCGGCCTGCTGCAGGGCCTGCTGCTCAAGCAGGTTGTGAAGCATTTCCGCCGGCAGGGTGCGGGCCATCGACTGGAGCAGTCCGAGGGCAAAGTGGTTGCTGCCATCGGCAAAGCGTCCCTGCCCCTTGGCGGTAAGGCGCCAGCGGTTGCTGGGCCTGCCGGGGCCTTCCTGGGTAGAACTGGCTTCCACCAGGCCATCGTCCTCGAGGCTGCGCAGGTGACGGCGCATCACCTGCACCGAAACCGCCAGATGGTCGGCCAGGTCGCCTGCGGTGCATTCGCCCTGGCGCACCAGCAGGGTGAGGGCTGCTTCCCTGGTGGGAGCAGCCTCTCTGGTGGGAGCAGGGTCGGTTTGCTGACGGGACATCTGGAGGCGGGCGCTCAGGGCTGACGCCGGACCCCATCACCATGCCACGCCCCAAAGCAGACTGGGGCCCCAGTCTCCGGGCCCGTGCTCTAGGCTCAGTTAGGTAACGAAACAAGTGAGTTTCGTAATTGGGCTTCGCCATCGCTGCCCGGCGTTCTTCCGGTCGCGTTCCCCAAGCGCGTTCCGATCACCACCCCCCTTCGAGCCATGTCCGACGCTGCGGCCAGCCCGACCCCTGCCAGTCAGGCCCCTTCCAATCCTGCAGCTCCCAGCTCTGCCAGCGACAGCCTGGAGGTGATTCGCAAGTTTGCCGAAACCTACGCCCAGCGCACCGGCACCTACTTCTGCAGTGATCCCGGCGTCACAGCTGTGGTGCTGGCCGGTCTGGCCAAGAACAAGGACGAGCTGGGTGGGGCCCTCTGTCCTTGTCGCCACTATGAGGACAAGCAGGCTGAGGTCTCCCAGGCCTTCTGGAACTGTCCCTGCGTGCCGATGCGGGAACGCAAGGAATGCCACTGCATGTTGTTTCTCACCGAAGACAACCCATTTCGCGGGGACAGCCAGTCGATTGCCCTCGATGAAGTCAAAGCCCTTACTGCCGGCTGAGACCGCTGAATGAGATGAGTACTGCAACTGTCAGCGATCTGGTATCCCAACCCTACAAACACGGTTTCGTCACTGATATTGAAACTGAGAAGATTCCAAAGGGCCTCAATGAAGAGGTGGTTCGTCTGATCTCTTCTAAAAAGGACGAGCCGGAGTTTCTTCTGCGCTTTCGTTTACGCGCCTACAGCCAGTGGTTGCAGATGGCAGAGCCGGACTGGGCGGCCCTGGGTTATCCCAGGATTGATTATCAAAATATCATTTACTACTCCGCCCCCAGGCAGCAGGAGAAAAAAGCAAGCCTCGACGAAGTAGATCCTAAACTTCTGGAAACATTCGAAAAGCTGGGTATTCCGCTC
Organism: Synechococcus sp.; assembly: GCA_035284945.1. Lineage (GTDB taxonomy): Bacteria > Cyanobacteriota > Cyanobacteriia > PCC-6307 > Cyanobiaceae > Cyanobium_A. The sequence continues at coordinate 3,989 of JAYKGS010000010.1, read as the reverse complement.
AGCGAGCAGAAACGCCTTTCAAATGTGGCAGTAGATGCTGTTTTCGACAGCGTTTCTATTGCCACAACCTACAGAGAAAAGCTGGCTGAACACGGGGTGATTTTCTGCTCGATCAGCGAAGCGGTCAAGGACCACCCCGAGCTGGTGGAGAAGTATCTAGGCACGGTAGTGCCAGGTAATGACAATTATTTTGCGGCTCTCAATTCCGCCGTATTCAGTGATGGCTCTTTCGTTTTCATTCCCAAGGGTGTGCAATGCCCAATGGAACTTTCAACTTATTTCCGCATCAATTCTGCTGACGCTGGTCAGTTTGAGCGCACCTTGATCGTGGCTGAGGAAGGTGCCTGCGTGAGCTATCTGGAGGGATGCACTGCGCCGATGTTTGATACCAATCAGCTGCATGCTGCGGTGGTCGAATTGGTGGCTCTTGACGATGCATCGATTAAGTATTCCACTGTCCAGAACTGGTATGCTGGCGATGCAAACGGTCTGGGCGGAATTTACAATTTTGTCACCAAGCGTGGCCAGTGTCGAGGTGAGCGCAGCAGGATCAGCTGGACCCAGGTGGAAACGGGTTCAGCAATTACCTGGAAATACCCCAGCTGTGTTCTTCAGGGGGCTGATTCTGTGGGAGAATTTTATTCTGTAGCACTTACAAATAATTATCAGCAGGCAGACACGGGTACAAAGATGATCCATGTGGGGCCCCGCACCCGCTCCACGATTGTGAGCAAGGGCATCAGCGCCGGCCACTCCTCCAATAGCTACCGTGGTCTGGTCCAGATGGGAGCCAGGGCGATCGGGGCCAAAAATTACAGCCAATGCGATTCGATGTTGATCGGTGATCTGGCCTCCGCTAACACCTATCCTTACATCCGCTCCCAGCAGCCTGACGCTGTGGTGGAGCATGAAGCCAGCACCTGTCGTATCTCCGCAGACCAGCTCTTTTATCTTCAGAGCAGGGGAATTGGCTTTGAGGAGGCTGTTTCAATGATGGTCAGTGGTTTCTGTCGTGATGTATTCAACCAATTGCCGATGGAATTTGCGGCTGAGGCTGATAAATTGCTCGCCCTCAAACTAGAGGGATCCGTGGGCTGATATGCCCGGTTGGTTTAACTTTTCCTTGCCTCCTTCTCCCCCCATATCGCCTAGCTGTGATTCGCCCAGACGCCCCACTGTTGCTTGAGATCCGCGATCTCCATGCCCGTGTTGAGGATCAACCTATCCTCAACGGGGTCAATCTCTCGGTGCGAGCCGGTGAAATCCACGCGTTGATGGGGCGCAATGGCAGCGGCAAAAGCACCCTTTCCAAGCTGCTGGCCGGCCATCCTGCATACAGCGTGACGGGTGGCAGCGTGCTCTACAGGGGTCAGGACCTGCTGGCGCTCCAGCCGGAGCAGCGAGCCAGGATTGGTCTGTTCCTCGGCTTTCAATACCCGGTGGAGATTCCTGGGGTCAGCAACCTGGAATTTCTGCGGGTGGCCACCAATGCCCGCCGGGTGGAGAGGGGCGAAGAGGAGCTCGATACCTTTGCCTTCGAGGATCTGGTGCGCGAGCGGTCGAAGCTTGTGCAGATGGATCCCGCCTTTCTTGAGCGTTCGGTGAATGAGGGTTTCTCCGGCGGTGAGAAGAAGCGTAATGAAATCCTGCAGATGGCTCTGCTGGAGCCGCTTGTGGCGATTCTCGATGAAACCGATTCCGGCCTCGACATCGATGCCCTGCGGATTGTGGCTGGGGGGGTCTGCCAGCTGGCCGGCCCCGACAACTCCACCCTTCTGATCACCCATTACCAGCGCTTGCTGGATCTGATCACCCCCGACTACGTGCACGTGATGGCAGCGGGGCGGATCCTGCGCACCGGCGGCAAGGAGCTGGCCCTGGAACTGGAGCGCAGCGGCTACGACTGGGTTGACCAGGAGGTGGCCTGATGCCCGTATTGACCTTGCCGGCAGCCGCCGCCTGGCTGGGGGATCTGGCTGGCGAGCCCCTGCCGGGCCGCCGGCAGGAGGCTTGGCGCTTCACCGATCTGGCCCCTCTCCAGGCCATTGCCGCAGAGCTGTGGTCAGGGCCTGATCCCTTCAGCCAGTTGGCCCTGCCCGGGGGAATCAGCCGGATCGCTGCCGCGGAGGCTCAGCTGCTGCTGGATCAGGGTCTGCAATCCACCGGCAGTTCCGCCGCCTGGCCGGTGCGGCTCAACCGGGGCGCCTCCCCTCCCCTTCTCGCCCTGCGGGTGAGCGGCTCGGTGGAGCCCCTACAGCTGACTATTGATGCCGCCGCAGGGCAGGGCCTGCTGGCCCTGCAGCTGCTGCTGGTGCTCGAGGAGGGCTCCAGCCTGGAGCTGTTGCTGCACCACCATTCCCAAGCAGCCAACGCCACCAGCCTGCTGACCGTGGCCCAGCTCGGCCGCGGCGCCAGGCTGAATCTGGGCGTGCTGGCTCCCGGGGATGCCCGGGCCAGCCTGCTCAGCCACCTGGCCATCAGCCAGGCCCCCGGCAGCAGCCTGGCCCTCACCACCGCCATCGGCGGCTGGGCCCTGAGCCGGCTGGAGCCCCGCATCGTCCAGAGCGAGGGCGCGGCGCACACTCGGCTGCGCAGCCTGCAGCTGGTGGCTGGCAAGGAGCTGGCCGACACCCATAGCCAGGTGCACTTCGCGGGGCCCGAAGGCCAGCTCGACCAGCTCCACAAAGTGGTGGCTGACGGAGCCGGCCGCAGCGTGTTCAACGGCGCCGTGCGGGTGCCCCGCCAGGCCCAGCAGACCAACGCCGCCCAGCTCAGCCGCAGCCTGCTGCTCTCTGACCGGGCCCGGGTGGACAGCAAGCCCGAGCTCGAAATCGTCGCCGACGACGTGACGTGCGCCCATGGCGCCACCGTCAGCCGGCTGCAACAGAACGAGTTGTTCTATCTCCAGAGCCGGGGCATCGCCGCCGACCAGGCCTCCCGGCTGCTCCTGCGGGGCTATTGCGATGAGGTGTTGCGTGAGCTGCCGGCGGCGGCGGCCTCTGCCCAGCCCCTCCAGCTCCTGTTGCGGGAGCGCCCATGACCATGACCGCCTCCCCCCTGCCCCCCACGCCGGCAAGTCCCGCAACCCCTGCTGCCCATGATCCGGCCGCCGTGAATCTGGCGGCCCTCACCCGGCCCGACTTCCCCCTGCTCGCGCAAACGGCCTGCCTCGGCCAGCCCCTGATCTACCTGGATCACGCTGCCACCAGCCAGAAGCCGCGCCAGGTGCTGGCCGCCCTGCAGCACTACTACGACCATGACAACGCCAATGTGCACCGCGGCGCCCACCAGCTGAGCGCCCGCGCCACCGAGGCCTTTGAGGGCGCCCGCACCAAGGCGGCCACTTTTGTGGGGGCGGCCAGCCCGCGCGAGATCGTGTTCACCCGCAACGCCAGCGAGGCGATCAACCTGGTGGCCCGCAGCTGGGGCGAGGCCAACCTGCGCGAAGGCGATGAGGTGCTGCTCACGGTGATGGAGCACCACTCCAACCTGGTGCCCTGGCAGTTGCTGGCGGCGCGCAGCGGCTGCGTGCTGCGTCACGTGGGCCTCACCGAAACCGGTGAGCTGGATCTCGACGATCTGCACACCCAGCTCAACGAGCGCACCAAGCTGGTCAGCCTGGTGCAGGTGAGCAATACCCTCGGCTGTCTCAACCCGATCGCGCAGGTGGCGTCCATGGCCCACGCCGCCGGTGCCCTGGTGCTGGTAGATGCCTGCCAGAGCCTGCCCCACCTGAGCGTGAATGTGGCGGGGCTCGGCTGCGATTTTTTGGTGGCCAGCTCCCACAAACTCTGCGGCCCCACCGGCATGGGCTTCCTCTGGGCCCGCGAGGCCCTGCTGGAGGAGATGCCGCCCTTCCTGGGCGGCGGCGAGATGATCCAGGACGTGTACCTGGACCACAGCAGCTGGGCCGAGCTGCCCCATAAATTCGAGGCGGGCACGCCGGCGATAGCTGAGGCGATCGGCATGGGCGCCGCCCTCGACTACCT
>JAYKGS010000009.1:0-5987 GCA_035284945.1 Synechococcus sp. | reverse complement strand
GCTGACCACTTTCTCTGGGGCCGTCGAAGAATCCATTCATAGTTTCTGAGTTCATGACCATTTACGTCGGCAATCTTTCCTTCGATGCAGAAGCGGAAGATGTCCAGCACCTGTTCAGTCAATACGGCCAGGTGAGCAAGTGCAGCCTCCCCCTGGACCGCGACACCGGCCGCAAACGCGGTTTCGCATTCGTGGAAATGGCCAGCCCCGCTGAGGAAACCAAGGCCATCGAGGATCTCCAGGATGTGGAGTGGATGGGTCGCGCCATCCGTGTCAACAAAGCCGAGCCCCGTGGCGGTGGCGGTGGTGGTGGCGGTGGCGGTCGCCGAGACTTCGGTAGTGGCGGCGGCTACGGCGGCGGCGGCGGCGGTGGCGGTCGCTACTGAGGCACCCCAGCCCAAGCAGGTCGACACCGGGCAGCCCAGCTGCGCCCCTATCCCTTACCGCCCCCCGGAGGGCGGTTTTTCATGGCGCGGGCCCTGCGGCTTCCTAGGCTGAATTGATGACGGCATACATCCTGCTGGGGCCTTGAGCGCGCCCCCCGCCCCTGATCCCCTGGCTCTGTCGCTACTGGTGCGCTGGCTGCTGGGCTGGTGGCTGTGTCTGCCCATGCCGGCCCTGCCCGAGATCACCCCGGTTGGCCAACCGCAGGTTTCGGTGCTGATCCCCGCCCGCAATGAGGCGCTCACCCTGCCCCGGCTTCTCCAGGCCCTCCAGCCCCAGAGCCTGCAGCCGCTGGAGGTGATCGTGATCGACGACGGCTCCAGTGATGACACAGCCGCGATAGCCCGGGCCGCTGGTGCGAAGGTGTGGACCTCCGCTCCCCTGCCGCCGGGCTGGTGCGGCAAAAACTGGGCCCTTCAGCAGGGGGTGGAGCAAAGCCGGGGGGAGTTGCTGGTGTTTATGGACGCAGACACCGAGCCCGCACCAACCTTTCTGGCCCAACTGGTGGCAAACCAGCAGCGGCATGGCGGACTGGTTTCCGTCCAGCCGTTCCACCGCACTGAGAAGGCCTACGAGCAGCTTTCCGTGTTGTTCAACCTGGTGGGGCTGATGGCGGTTCCCCTGGGACCGAAGGGAGGGGTGGCCTTCGGCCCTGCCATGGCGACCAGCCGCAGCGATTACGACCGGATCGGCGGCCATGCCTCTGTTGCTGGGGAAGTGGTGGAGGACTGGTTTCTGGCCCATCGCTACGAGGGGGCAGGCCTGCCAGTGAGCGCCTTTCTCGGCACAACCAGCCTGGCCTATCGCATGTACCCGGGGGGCCTGCGGGACATGGTGGTGGGCTTTGACAAGAACTTTGCAACCGCCGCCGCCCAGGTGCGCTGGCCCTGGATGCTGGCGGTGCTGCTCTGGATCTCCGGGTTGTTCTGGGCCGCCTGGTGCCTGCCAGCTGCCCTGCTGCATTGGCCCATGGTCGGCAACCCGGCCCTGACCCCCAACCTGGTCCTCTTTGGAGGCTATGCCCTGCAACTGCTGGTGATAACCCGGAGGGTCGGCAGTTTTGGCTGGATAAATCTGGTGTTTCCGGTGCCGGTGTTGTTCTTCCTGGCCGTGTTCCTGCTGGCGATCATCAACCTCGAGCGGGGCTCAATCTCCTGGAAGGGCCGCCGGATCCCGACCCGCTGAATCCGGCTGGGGCAAATTCTCTGAAACCCTGAAGACCGGCATCAAGGGGCCCGGAGAGGATCACAATATCTCCATGGTTGAACCCATACCTCCAGGTAGGTACCGCGTACGCGCAGCCGTTCCGAGGGAACAGAGTGTGCCCCTGCATGTTCAGGCCGTTCGCTTCAACACCAGGGAAGCCGCAGAAATCTTCGCCCACCGCGTGGCCCAGGACCTACTGCAGAGCGTGGTGGTCGAAAAACTGGCCCCGGGGGGATGCTGGCTGCAACTCAGCCTGGTGGCCTGCGCCAGCTGAACACATCCGGATTCTGCCCTGGATTCAAAACCAGCTCATGGGCGGGTGCGAGCCAGTAGGGCCCTCTCGCTTGGAATCCGCAGATCCCAGGCCAGACCAAAGCGCTCAAGCAGTCGAATGAATCGATAGGTGGGATCCGGCACCAGCACCAGCGATCCCATGCGCAGGGTGAATCCCTGCCGCGCCGATGCCTCGAAGGCGTGGTGCAGGTTGTGCCAACCCTCCCCCAAGGTGATCAGCGCCACAAAGCAGTTGTTACGGCTGGCATCACTGGTGGCAAAAGGCTGATCCCCAAACAGATGGGCCAGGGAATTGACACTGGCCACCCCATGGAACAGCAGGGTGGTGCTGAGACAGAATGCCGCCACCCATTCCATGCCACCCAACTGCCAGGAAAGGCCGGCCAGCAGGAGCACGGGCACGAAATGGAGCCGATCGATGAGTCTCATCACCGGATCGGCCTCCACATCGGCGGGCAGGGAATCGGGAAAGAAGCCAGGGCGGAACAACCAGCCGACCTGGGAACGCCAGAACCCCCTCCAGCCAGCCGAAGGCATCAGGGGCGTGTGGGGATCGGCAACGGTGTCCACGTGGCGATGGTGAAGCTGGTGATGGGCTTTCCACCAGCTGGGGCCCATCTGCCCCGCCGATGCCGCCACCAGCGCACCCACCCGGGCAATGGGCCGTGATGCCCGGTAGCTGGCATGGGTCAGAAGACGGTGATAAACGGCTGTGGTGGCCAGCATCCGCACCAGATAGAGAAGCAGGGCCCAGCTGGCAGCGGCTATGCCGAGCCCCGTCCAGAACAGCAGCAGGCAGCCGAGGTGACTGGCAATGATCAGAACCGGCCCAAGGGCGTAGAGAAAACGACGCAGGTGGCGAACCAAACCCACTCCCGATGGTGCCCAACCCTACGGCGGAGGCTCGACGGGATCTCGGCTCAGAGCGACGATCTGGGGAACGAATACGAATGTGAGCGCATCGATGCATTCCGACTGACCATCCATGGCACTCACGCCACCGGCTACGAAGTCAATCAGCCGCTGGGCCTCCCCTCGCTCCATCGCTCCGGCGTGCACCAGCACCGTCTTGCGTTCACGCACGTGGTGGACGATCCACTGGGCCTGGTCAAATCGGGTGGGGTGGAAAACGACCACCTCGGGAAGCCAATCGCCAAATGGGCCCTGCATGCCTGGTGCAAACCCGCTGGCGCTTTCCTTTCAACGTATGGTGCCAGTCAGCGGAGTGCAAGGCCGCATGCCGATGGGGAATTGATAGGGAATTGATGCGGAATTGACGGGATCAGCGATGGCGCCGGCGGCGGTGTTGATCTGCTGCTGCCCGGCGGCAGATCCGGCGGAATGGAGCCAGGCCAATCCCGAACAGCTCCTCGAACAACCGGTTGGCCGCCATAACCGATGCCAGCCCACAACTGTGCACTTGCTGCTGAAGGGTGGAAGTGGGCTGCTGGGCGATGCCTTCAAACAGGCGACTCAGGCGAAAGTGCTGCAACGCCTGGAAGGGTGTCTTGCCGCGACAATGGTCAAAACAGAGGTCGAGCCATTCAGCACTGACCCCGATCGAGCGGGCCAGCCCCTCGGGGGTGATCTCCTCAGAGAAGTGGAGGGCAAAATAGCGGCCAGCCCGATCCACCACATCCAGCTGTTGATTGCGGTCGATCGGAATCGGCCTGTGCCTCCAGGGCGTGAGCCGATCCCTGCGACCTGCACTGATGGGGGGGGCAATCCGCATCACATTTGAGGATGCAGGGGACACTGAAATCACCCAACAAATAGACCTCCGGCTCAGCCATCGCAATCAAGGCGGCGGCGGACAGGGCGAACTGTTGCATCGCGGAATCAAACGCAATGATCCCCCTCTTGCACCTCACTGGCTGCAGAGCTGGCGGGCCAGGTTTTCGCCACTGCGCAGGGCTCCTTCGATGCGTCCAAAACCAATGCCGGCAATGAAGTCACCGCAGAATCCCAGCCGGCTACGGGCACAGAAAATCAATTCGGAGGGGAGTCCCGGAGCCAGGGGGAAGGCCGCACCCCAGCGCATCAACTGGCGCTTTGACCTGCCCAGGTTGGGTTGGCTCAGCCAGGGGGCCATCACGGCCTCCAAAGCTGCAGTGAGGGCTGAGATCACCGTTTCCTGCCTGCCCTCATCGGGCGGCAGCTGGAGCATTTTCGCCACAGCGGAATGGCTGCCGTAGACATCGAGGTGGTCTGCGGCAAAGGCATGGCTGGAATGGGCGACCACGGCACAACGGCCATCGGCGAGGGGCTGGATGGTGATCTGCTGGAGACCCCAACGCTGCTGGGCCGCCGGATCGAACTGGAGCAGACTGAACGGTAGATCCCTCCAGGGCGTGCCGGCGGCGGGATCAAGCACCACCAGCAGATTGCTGCGGGCCTCGGTGCGGATGCCCGCAATCAGGGTGAGGGCGTGCTCGAGCTGCAGATCGGCCAGGGCAGGGGCGGCCTCCTTGAGGGGCACATCGGGCCAGCCAAAGATCATCCGGCTGCGGGGATGGGCCAGCAGGGTGCTGCTGAGCACCAGCCACTGGGCCTGCCCCAGCAGCTGCCGGTCGGTTCCGTAAAGCTGCCAGAGGCCGTCCTGCCAGTCCAGAAAGCGCACCAGGGTGCCGTAGTGGGCTTGGAAGGCGCCCCCGGTGAGGCTCAGCAGGCCCTGGCAGAGACGGTCCATGCCGCCCAGCCCCCGGTAGAGGGTGCCCTGGCCCATGGCATCGGATTGTCCCAACCTGAGGGTGGATTCGCCCTGAAGCAGGCCAATCACCCCAGGCCAGGGCTCAATCCAGCCTTCCCTGACCAGGGGCTGGAGCAGGTGGGGCTGCTTTTCAGCGGTGATATTGAAGAGAGGGGCACCATGGTCGACGCGCAGAGCTGAATCGTGGCGGGAACGCCGGGTGCTGGCCCGCCCCCCGGGCCCCCTGCCGGTTTCCCAGAGACTGATCGGACCCTGATGACCCAGAAGCCGCAGTTGGGCAACCAGGGCGCAGCCCGAAACGCCGGCACCGATCACAGCAATGGATCCAAGACCCACGCGGGGCATCGACACCTGGGAAGTCTGCATTGCCCTCAGGATGGCAGTGATCCGCCGGCCATGGACGACCTCGCCAGGTAGCGTTTAAGCAAAAGGAGTTTTTTTGGCGCGTTTTCTGGTGGTGCTTAAAGCCAGCGCCGCGGTGTCAACAACGACCATGCTCGATGCCCTTGAGCCGGTGCTCCTTGGGCTCAGCGCCAATATTGAACACCGCACTCCAGCCCACCTCAGCGCCATGATTCGCGGTGGCGGGGAAGCTCAACGGATGCAGCTGTTTGCCGACGTGCAGATCGGCAGGGACGACAACAGGCTGGAACTCGTGCTGCTCAGTCGGGAGGCGATGGGCTCAAAGGCGCCCCACACCCGCCAGGTATTTGAGTTGCTGCTGAAGCTGGTGGAGTGCCATGTACAGGAAATGGACCTCTGCTTTAGGTCTGATCGGGATGGGCCCCTGCCGACGCCCCTGTGAGCGGGTGAGCACAAAAACTCAGCACGGCACTGGCAGCGGCTTAATGAAGCCTTAAGATCTGGCCAGCTGCATCAAAAGGCCCCAAGTGGACGAAAACCATCCCGTACTCCTCTCTCTCGATGCGGAGCTGAACCACCTGCGCAGCGCTTACCACCAGCAACCCAACGAGCAGAATCGCTACCAACTGGTGCGGCTCGAGCAACTGATTCATCAGTGGGCCCCCATGCGCAACAGCCGGAACTGATCCGGGTCAGCTCCAGGGGCCAGCTTCAGGGGTTGCACCAGGGGCAGTGACGCGGATCCCTTGGGTCAGGCCGGCTGCTCGAGCGCCCGGGCTTCGGGCTCCTGGTGAATCACCAGCCGCAGCAGGATCGGGGCCAGGAAGGTGGTGCCGATCACCATCAGCAGGATGGCGGCCTCCAGGGCCGGGGTGAGGATGCCGGCCTGGCTGCCCAGGCCCAGGAAGATCAGGCCCACCTCGCCGCGGGGCATCATCCCCAGGCCCACCACCAGCCGGTTGGTGGGGTC
>JAYKGS010000008.1:0-18717 GCA_035284945.1 Synechococcus sp. | reverse complement strand
GCCAGCAGCTTCAACACCCAGCGCATCGATCACCTCTACCAGGACCCCCACGACAGCGATCCCCGCCTGGTGCTCCACTACGGCGACCTCACCGACAGCTCCAACCTGATCCGGATCATCCAGCAGGTGCAGCCCGATGAGATCTACAACCTCGGCGCCCAGAGCCATGTGGCCGTGAGTTTCGAGAGCCCCGAATACACCGCCGACTGCGACGCCCTCGGCCCGCTGCGCATCCTCGAGGCCGTCCGCATCCTCGGCCTCTCAGCCAAGACCCGCATCTACCAGGCCTCCACCTCCGAGCTCTACGGCCTGGTGCAGGAGATTCCCCAGAAGGAGAGCACGCCCTTCTACCCCCGCTCCCCCTACGGCGTGGCCAAGCTGTATGGCTACTGGATCACCGTCAACTACCGGGAGGCCTATGGCATGTATGCCTGCAACGGCATCCTCTTCAACCACGAATCGCCGCGCCGGGGTGAAACCTTCGTCACCCGCAAGATCACCCGCGGCCTGGCCCGCATCGATGCCTCCCTCGATGATTGCCTATACATGGGCAACCTCGACTCCCTGCGCGACTGGGGCCATGCCCGCGACTACGTGGAGATGCAGTGGCGCATGCTCCAGCAGGAGGGCCCCCCGCAGGACTTCGTGATCGCCACCGGCCGGCAGGAAACCGTGCGCCGCTTCATCGAGCTCACCGCCCACGAGCTCGGCTGGGGCGGCATCGAATGGGAAGGGGAAGGGGTCCATGAGATCGGCCGCCGTTGCGGCAGCAACGAGGTGGTGGTGCGCATCGACCCCCGCTACTTCCGCCCAGCCGAAGTCGAAACCCTGCTGGGGGACCCCACCCTGGCCCGCGAAAAGCTGGGCTGGGTTCCCACCACCACCCTGGAGGAACTGGTGGCCGAGATGGTGGCTGCTGACAAGGAAGAGGCCAAGAAGGAGGCGATCCTGCGCCTGAAGGGCTTTGCGGTGGTTGGCTCCATGGAGAACCCGCCCACCAACCCCCTGGCCGTCGAGCAGGCCCGCGAAGCGATCCAGCCATGAGCAACGGCGCACCCATGGGCAAGCAGCCCCTGATCCGGCCCGCCGATCGGATCTTTGTGGCCGGCAGCCGCGGCATGGCGGGCGCCGCCATCGTGCGGGCCCTCAGTGCCGCCGGCTACGGCCAGATCCTCACACCGCCCCGCGCCGAGCTGGACCTGCTCGATGGGCAGGCAGTCTCAGGCTGGTTTCAAGCCCAGCAACCCTCGGTGGTGGTGCTGGCGGCCGCCAAGGTAGGGGGCATCCATGCCAACTCCACCTACCCGGCCGACTTCCTGCTGGACAACCTCAAGATCCAGACCAATGTGATCGAAAGCGCCTGGCACAGCGGCGTACGGCGCCTGCTTTTTCTCGGCAGCAGCTGCATCTATCCCAAATTCGCCCAGCAGCCGATCCGCGAGGAGGCCCTCCTCACCGGGGCACTGGAACCCACCAACGAGTGGTATGCGATCGCCAAGATCGCCGGCCTCAAGTTGTGCGAAGCGCTGCGCCGGCAACACGGCTTTGACGCCATCAGCCTGATGCCCACCAACCTCTACGGCCCGGGCGACAACTACCACCCCACCAACAGTCACGTGCTGCCGGCCCTGATCCGCCGCTTTCACGAAGCCTCCGAACGGCCAGCCCAGGGCCTGGGCACCCAGGTGACCTGCTGGGGCACGGGCAAGCCGCTGCGGGAGTTTCTCCACGTTGACGACCTCGGCGAAGCCTGCCTTTTCGCCCTGGAACACTGGAGCCCGGCCGCAGAGGCAATCCCCTTCCTCAATGTGGGCACGGGGGTGGATCTCTCCATCGGCGAGCTGGCCACGGCCGTGGCTGAGGCCACCGGTTTCCGCGGCGAGATCGTCTGGGATACCAGCCAGCCGGATGGCACCCCGAAAAAGCAGCTGGATGTCAGCCGCCTCAGTGCCCTTGGCTGGCGGGCCCGCATCCCGCTGGCCACCGGCCTGAAGAACACGGTGGACCTGTTTCGTCAGCAGCTGCAGCAGGAGTTGGTGCGCCTCTAGGCCTGACCCCTAACCACCGTCAAAAAGGCGTTTACCGTCCCTGCGCTTCTGGGTGAGCCGCCGGGCTTCTTTACGGGTGTATTCGCTCACCGATGGGTTGGACACCACCGGGTCCACGTGGGCCACCTGCTCCCAGAGGGACCGGGGCGCCCAGCGCACCGTATGCGCCACCCGATCGTGGCGGGTCACGTGGCACCAGCAGCTGGTGCCGCAGGCCGGGCAGAACAGCTCCTCGAGCCACTCATTGCTCAGCACCAGCACCGGGTAGGCCTGGATCACCAGCCGGGCCTTCTTATCCGACATGCCCCTGGCCTGGAGTTGCTCAGCGGAAAGCAGGTGCAGAAAATACTTCTTGCCGTTGCCCTCGATCCGCTGCTCCGGATGGGCCGGGCAGAAGAGCTGGCGCCGCTGGGGCCGGCGGGAACGGGGCTTCGCATCGCCATTCGGGCTCTGGGCCATCCAAAGGGCTGATTAGCTAAATGACTTTAACCTCGCCGCTGGGGGGGCATGTCCGCTTGTGCTGACTTCAGCGTCTCCAGCAGGGCGGGGTCACAGCTGCTCCAGGCGCTGCGGGCCTCGGCGCTGGCCGCCACACCCAGACGGTCGAGCTCGGCGAGGGCCTGCTCCCGCTCGGCGGTGAGAGCCCCACGGCGGGCCTGCTGGCGGGCCTGCCAGCTTCGTCTTTCAGCCCGATCGGCCTGGCGCCAGCGCTCCAGGGCCTGGCCATGGCGCTCCAGCTCCAACTCCTGATCTTCCCTGGTGAAACGCGCCAGCAACTCCGGATCGGGTGCGGCGGGCCGCTCCGACGCAACGTAGCTCTGCAGGCTGAGCCGACTGAGTCCGGCATTGCTGCTGGCCAGGCTGTCAACCAGCTGTCGCACCGTCGCCTGCTGGCTGCGGCAGCGGCTCAGCAGGGCACTGAGCTCGCGCTGGCGGAGCTCGGCAGCCTGTTGTTGCTGACGCCTGCTGCCATCGCAGGCCACCAGCAGTACGGCCAGTAATGGGACCCATAACCGATCCAGCGAAGCGCCCAGCACCCTGCCCGTTCCAGCTTTCAGGCCCATGGGGTAAACCTAACGGCCAAGCCCCTGGGCGGCCCGGAGCAGTTCGGCTTCAGTAGCCCCGAACACCGCCGCGGCCTCCGCGGCGCTGCGGCCGATGCAGGTCATGCCGAGCTTGCCGAATTCAGACAGGCAACCCAGCAGGTGGAAGACGCTGCCCCGCATCTGGGCCGGATCGAAGTGCAGGCCAGCCTCGGCAACGATGTCGACCAGATCCACCGGCAGCAGGCCGCGAAGCTCCGGTGCCGTGAGGTTATCGGTGGCCCGGTAGTGCAGGGTCTGACCGCTGGGAGCGTGATACAACCCGCTGGCCGGATCCAGGCGGCCCCCGGTGATGGCGCTGAGGGCGAGATAGGGATGGGTAGTGCCCCCCTGGCGCAGATTCACCTCGATTGCCTGCAGATCCCAGCGATCACCGAAGCGGCGGGCGATGAAATCCACCGCATAGCGCTCCAGCGCCCCCTCCGCCGCCAGGGCTTCGCCCACCGCCTGGCCGTGGCGCATCAGGGCCTGCCGGTAGGGAGCGGCCGCCGGAAAGGTGCAGCCTTGGTAGGTCTGGCCGCTGGCGCCGCCCAGCACCTGCTCATGGCTGGAGAGCAGCTCCACCTGGCCCGGCCGGCCCTGGTGGCCGGGATGGATCGTGCCCTGCACGCTGGGGGAGCTGAGCTCCTCGCCCCCCTCCAGCCAGGCCTCCACCAGGGCTCCCTGGCTGGCCAGCTGGTCGCGCCAGCCGGGGGAGGGCATCGGCAGCCGCTCCAGGGCCTGGCGCAGCCGCTGTCGCCGCCCGGCGGCGCCGAGCTCACCCAGGTGGAGCGGAGCCAGGGGCAGGGGGGCGTTGCCCTCCCCGCTGAAACCCTCATTCAGCTTCACCACGCACTGGCCCAGCTGGGGATTGGCTTCCCACAGGTCGGCGGTGGCCTCCGCCAGGTCGTCGAGGTTGTGGGTGAGGGCCGAGCCGGGGGGATGGGGTACGCCGCAGCGGGCAAACAGGTCGCGGCTGCCGGCCTTGCTGCCCCAGTAGCCCAGGGCCGGATCGGTGCCCAGCAGGGGCACCTGCAGCCGCTCTGACAATTGCCGCTCCAGATCGCTCACGACGAAGCAATTGATGAAACTGCGCCCGGGCCGCAGCAGCTCGGCGATCCGGGCCAGCAGGGCAGGCCGCTCCAGCAGTTTGGCGGTGAGGGGCCGGCTCGAGGCATCGTCGGTGTCGAGCAGGTGCAGCCGCCGTCGCGCATGGGAGGTGGGCAGGCCCGGCAACAGCTCCAGCACCGCATCCACCACCAGCTCCCCCAGGGGCTTGCTGGTGGTGTACACCATGCGCACGCCGGGATCCCGCAGTCGCATCAGCGCGAACAACTGCCGCTCCTCGTAGTGGTGGGCACCGGTCACCAGGTCGATCTGGCGCTGATCCATCGACAGGGACGGCACCATCAGCACATCCACATCCGGGCCCTGGGCCTGGGTGGTATGGGCCCACTCGGGCCTCAGCTGGGCCTGGAGCTCGCGAAAGCTGAGCGAGGTCATCGGGGATCAGGCGCTGAAGGCCTTGCGGGCCGGAATCGGGTATGGGATGCGACGGTGGCGCATGCGTCTCCACACCCGCACGAAGGCACGGATCAACAGTTCCAGTTCGGCCCGGCTGATGCCACTCTGCACCAGCTGGTTTTCAGCCTGACGCGCCTGCACGATGCGGCGCACCATCTGACGGGCCTCCGCTTCACTGGTGCCCGGCGGCAGGGAGCGCAGGGCGGCTTCGCAGCCATCGGCCAGCATCAGGATCGCCGTCTCCCGGCTGCGGGGTGTGGGGCCAAGGTAGCGGAACCCCTGCTCGGGGGTGCCCGGGTCGCGCTGGCGTGCCTGGTGCAGGAAATAGCCCATCTTCAAGGTGCCCTGATGCTCGGGGATGAAGTCGGCCAGGGGTCGGGGCAGCCGGTAGCGGCGGGCCAGCTTCAGGCCCTCATCCACATGGGCCTGCAGGATGCGGGCGCTGGCGGCCGGGTCATCGAGGGCATCATGGGGATTGGTGCCCTCTCCCTGGTTTTCGATGAACCACTGGGGGCCGTGCAGCTTGCCCACGTCGTGATAGAGGGCGCCGGTGCGCACCAGGTCAATGTCGGCCTGAATCGCCCGGGCCCCCTCCTCGGCCAGGCCGGCGATCATCAGGGTGTGCTCGAAGGTGCCCGGGGCCTCGACCGAGAGCCGTCGCAGCAGCGGCCGCTGGAGATCGGCCAGTTCCATCAGCCGTGCCCGGGTCACCAGCCCGAAGAAGGTCTCCACCAGGGGGGCCAGCAGCAGGCCGCCCATCAACAGCCCGCCCAGCAGCAGGGCCTCACTGAGCAGGTCCACCTGCACCGCCGGACTGCGGCTCTGCAGCAGCAGGTACTGGACTGCCAGGCCCACACCCGGCAGCAGCACCGCCAGTTGCAGCAGTTCGGCCCGGTTGCGCTGCCGACCGGCCGTCACCGCCGCCGCGCTGCCCACGCCGACGGCCACCAGCAGCCGCAGGGCCGTCAGGGCCGTGATCGGTATGGGCCAGAGCAGGCTGGCCGCCGCCAGCCAGGCCAGGCCGCAGGCCGTGCCCAGGCCCTGGGCCAGCAGCAGCACGGGCGGCACCAGCAGCACCATGGGGCTGGCCAGGGGGGCCAGCCAGAGGGTTAAACCCTGCATCACCAGCAGGCACCCCAGGGCCAGCAGGGCCTGCCGCGGCTCCAGACAGGCGCGCCAGCGCCGCAGCACCAGCACCATCACCCCGGCAACCGCCAGGCCCTCGAGAAAATGGCCCAGCCAGGCAAGGGGCCGGGGCCGTCGGTTGACCAGGCCGAAGTAATCCAGCACATCCAGGGCCTGGGGGCTGATGGGTTCCCCCTGGCGGGTCACCAGATCACCCTGCTGAACCACCAGCGTGGGAATGCCCTGCTGGGTGATCAGGGCCTCGATGCGCCGCTGGCTCAATCCCCGGTCAATGCGCAGGTTGGAGTGGCCCTGCAGCGAGCTGGCCAGCAGCCTGGCGCCCAGCTCCCGGGGAACGGGCCCCATCGATTCCAGCTGCAGGCTCGCGGCCTGCAGCAGGTGACCCTCAGCCAGGCCGGGGGCCAGCCCCTGGCTGAGCATGCGCAGCTGGGCCTGGCGCACCTCCCGGGCCCAGGCGGTGAGCTCGGCGCTGCCCAGGCCCCGCAGCCAGCTGCGCTCCCTGGCCGTGATCTGCACCGACTGGAGGCGGGGTTGGTCTGCATTGGCCTGCTGCTCAACCGCCTTGAGGCCCTGCTCCAGCTTCTGGCTCAACTGCTGGTTGGTCTGGCCATCCACCACCTGCACCGTGGTGCGGGGCACCAGCTCCTGTCGGCGCTGCTCCAGCGCATGGCTGTCAAGCACCCGGGCCGCCTTCGGGGCCCGCAGGGTGAAGGGGGCCGCCATGCCAGGCCGCAGGTTGGGCTCCACCAGCCAGGGCCAGCTGGCCACCAGGGCCACCAGGGCACATACCAGCAGCACGGAGGCCGTGTCTCGAGCGCGCCAGATTGCCGGCGACTGGCGCGGGCGCTCCAGTCGCAGCAGCTGACGCCAGAGGGAGCGCAACCACCTCAACACCATCGGCAGACGCTAGCCGGCCCGTTCGCGCCCGGGAATGCAAGCTGGAGGACAGATGTGAAGTGCTCTGCCCTATGGCCACCCTTCTGGATGGCCGCCGTCTGGCCGGCGAGATCGAAGCCCGCCTGCAGGCGGTGATCGCCAGCCATGCCACCCAGCTGGGTCGCCCCCCCGGCCTGGCCGTGCTGCGCGTCGGCGACGATCCCGCCAGCGGGGTGTACGTGGCCAACAAGGAGAAGGCCTGCGCCCGGGTGGGCATCACCAGCCTCGGCGCCCACCTGCCCGCCGACACCGGCGCCGAGGCGGTGCTGGCCGCCGTGCGCCGCCTCAACGCCGACCCCTGCTGCGATGGCATCCTGCTGCAGCTGCCCCTGCCGCCAGGGCTGGCGGAGGGGCCCCTGCTGATGGCGATCGACCCGGCCAAGGATGCCGACGGCCTCCACACCCTCAATCTGGGCCGCCTGCTCAAGGGGGAGCCCGGCCCCCGCAGCTGCACCCCTGCCGGGGTGATGGCCCTGCTCGCCCGCCACGGTGTGGCGCTGGCCGGCCAGCGGGCCGTGGTGGTGGGCCGCAGCATCCTGGTGGGCCAGCCCATGGCGCTGATGCTGCAGGCCGCTGACGCCACCGTCAGCGTCGCCCATTCCCGCACCACGGACCTGGCCTGCCTCACCCGCCAGGCTGATGTGCTGGTGGTGGCTGCCGGCCGGCCGCGCATGATCGGCGCTGAGCACGTCAAGCCCGGGGCCGTGGTGGTGGATGTGGGTATCCATCGCAGCGAGGGCGGTCTGTGCGGGGACGTGCGTTTCGAGGAGGTCGAGCCGATCGCCAGTGCCATCAGCCCCGTACCCGGCGGCGTCGGTCCGATGACGGTCACCATGCTGCTGGTGAACACCGTGGTGGCCTGGTGCCTCCGTGCCGGGCTCGCCCATGGCCTGGGCGATCTGGTGCCGTGAGCGGAATTGAGGAGAGTGCGGCGGGGTGCCGGAACCCGGGCAGCTCGCCTGAGAGAATCCCCGCCAGCACGGATGCCCCAGGCCGAAGCTCGATGACAGCGGCGGACTCCCCCCCCTTTGATTTCGCCGCCTACCTGGAGGCCGCCCGCCTGAGGGTGGAGGGGGCACTCTTTGACTCCCTTGGCCCGGAGCGGCCCGAGACCCTGCGGGAGACTATGCGCTACTCACTGCTGGCCGGGGGCAAGCGGCTGCGGCCGATCCTCTGCCTGGCGGCCTGCGAGCTGGCCGGCGGTGACAGCGCCCTGGCCATGCCCACCGCCGTGGCGCTGGAGATGATCCACACCATGTCGCTGATCCACGACGATCTGCCGGCCATGGACAACGACGACCTGCGCCGCGGCCGGCCCACCAACCACAAGGTATACGGGGAAGCCAAGGCGATCCTGGCCGGCGATGCCCTGCTCACCCGCGCCTTCGAGATGGTGGCCCTGCGCAGCCCCGGCGTTGCCCCCCAGCAACTGCTCGCCGTGGTGGGGGAACTCTCCCTGGCCTCCGGCGCCCCCGGCCTGGTGGGCGGCCAGGTGGTGGATCTGGAATGCGAGGGCCAGTCCGTTGACCTCGACACCCTGGAATTCATTCACCTGCACAAAACCGGCGCCCTGCTGCGCGCCTCCGTGCTCAGCGGCGCCCTGATCGCAGGCGCTCCCGAGGCCTTGCTGGACGCCCTGCGCACCTACGCCCACGGCATCGGCCTGGCCTTCCAGATCATCGACGACATCCTCGATGTGACGGCCAGCAGCGAGGTGCTCGGCAAGACCGCCGGCAAGGACCTCTCCGCCGACAAGACCACCTATCCCAAGCTGCTGGGTGTGGAGGAATCCCGCCAGCGGGCCGATGCCCTGGTGGCAGATGCCAAGGCGGCCCTGGCACCCTGGAGTGTCCAAGCCGCGCCCCTGCTCGCCCTGGCCGACTTCATCACGAGCCGCGACCGATGAGCAGCGCCATTCCGGCAGCCCTTCTCGACAACGCGGTGCTGTGGTGGGGCCTGGCCGCCTGCGGCGTGGCCCAGCTCTCCAAGCTGGGGATCGAGCTGGTGGTGCATCGCCGCTGGAATCCCCGGGTGCTGGTGGAAACCGGCGGCATGCCCTCGAGTCATTCGGCCCTGCTCACCGGCACCACCGCTGCCCTTGGCTGGGTGGAGGGTTTCAGTGGGCCGCTCTTCGGCCTGGCAGCCGTGCTCTGTTTCGTGGTGCTCTACGACGCCTCCGGGGTGCGCCGTGCCGCAGGCCTCACCGCCGCCCGCGTCAATGCCATGGGCCGGGCTGCAACGGGTGGGCTGGAGATAGCGGGGGCCAATCCCAGTGAGCAAGAGAAGCCCCTCAAGGAAAATCTCGGCCACACCCGCCTGGAGGTGTTGATCGGTGCCCTGATGGGCCCGCTGGTAGCCCTGCCCGGGCTGGTGCTGGCCGGATCCCCCCTCCACCTGGCCCGGGCCCTGGGCTGGCTGGCGGCGGTCGGCTGAAGCGCTTGACTGAAACTCTCACCGCCGACCAGCAGGCCGCCGTCAGCGCCTTCGCCACCTGGCTGGCGGCCCCGGCCGATGGCACACCCTTCACCCTGAGCGGCTACGCCGGCACCGGCAAGACCTTCCTCTCCACCCGTTTTCTAGCCCAGGTGGAGGCCAGCGGCCTCTGCTGGACCGTGGTGGCCCCGACCCACAAGGCAGTGGGGGTGCTCCGCTCCCAGCTGGCCCTGGCGGGCCTCTCCCCCACCTGGTATCCCTCCACCATCCACCGGCTGCTGCGCCTCAAGCTGCGCCGCCAGGGGGACCTCGAACGCTGCGAGGAAACCGAGCAGACCGCCCTGGCCCTCGAACATCTGGGCCTGGTGCTGGTGGATGAGGCCTCGATGGTCGACAGCAGCCTGCTGGAGATTGCCCTGCGCTGTGCCCATCCGTTTCGCACCCGGCTGGTGTTTGTGGGCGACCCGGCCCAGCTGCCGCCGGTGGGGGAGCCCGAGAGCCCGGTGTTCGCCCTGGGCCGGGCCTGCCGGGCCGAACTGCAGCAGGTGGTGCGGCACCGAGGGCCGGTGCTGCGCCTGGCCTCCGGCCTGCGCCAGGGCGACCTGCCCTGCCGCAGGCCCCCCCCCATGGCACCGTTCCGCTCCGGGACGGGCCAGGTGGCCCTGCTGGAGCGGGGGGCCTGGCTGGAGGCCGCCCAGGCCGGCCTGCGGCGCAGCGCCGAAACCGACAACCCCGACCTGGCCAGGATTCTCTGTTACACCAACCGCTCCCTGGAGCAGCTGGTGCCGATCGCCCGCCGTGCCCTGCACGGCGACATGGCCGACCAGCTGCCGGTGCTGCCCGGCGAGGTGCTGATCACCCGCACGGCGGTGATGGCCCCCGCCTGCCGGGAAGGGGAGGAGGCGGCCGAGGAGCCCGACATGCTGCTGGGCTCGAACCGGGAGCTGGTGGTGCGTGATGTCTCCCCCGAGCGCTGCGACCTGGTGGACTTCGGGGTGGCGGAGGGGGGGGTTATCGACACCCTCACGGCCCGGGTGGAGGCCGGCGAGAGCCAGCTGAGCCTGCGGCTGCTGCCGCCGCTGGGCACGGCGGCCCGGAGTGCCCTCGAGGCGGTGTTGGCCCGCCTGCGTCAACAGGCCAGGGAGGCCGGCAAGCAGGAGGGCAGGGGCCTGTGGCGCCGTTTTTTCCTGGTGCGCGATGCCTTTGCCTCCCTCGGTCCGGCCGCCGTTCTCACCGTTCACCGCAGCCAGGGCAGCACCTTCGCGGAGGTGTTCGTCGCCGGCGATGTGTTCCACCCCAGCGACCCGGTGCTGCGCCGCCAGCTTGTGTATGTGGCGGTGAGCCGCGCCAGCCAGGCGGTGACACTGCAGGCCGGATCCCCGGCGAGCGGCCCTGGCGCCCTCGCCGACCAGCAGCTCTGGAGCACCTGGCTGCAAGCTGACGGGTGAGGGCTTGATCGCGGGCCCGCCGTTTTCACGCCAGCCGCAGGCCCTCGATGCCCTCCCAGCCGAGATACAGGGCCAGGGCCACGCTCACCAGACCCACCAACAGGTCGCCCCTGGCAAAAAGCCACTGCTTGCCCCGCTCCAGCAGGGGCAGGACGCGCTCGGGGCCGGCCAGCAGCAGGGCCAGCAGAGGGGTCAGCAGCAGGCTGGCGCTCACCAGGCTGAACATCCCCGTGACCAGCACCTCCGCGCCCCGACCCAGGCCGGCGGCCAGCAGGCTGCCGGCCGTCTTGGCGAACAGGAAAAGATCGTCCGGGCTGGCCACCTGCAGGGCACCGCTGATGGCCAGCAGCAGCGGCAGCGGCATGGCACTGAACTGATCCAGCCTCTGGGTCCAGCCCGGCGGCCCGGCCCCGTCCTCCTCCCTGCTCAGCAGCTCCTTGAGGCCCAGCCCCAGCAGGGCGCCGGCGGCCAGGAGGTCCAGGCCGGTGCGGTGGTCGCTGCCCTTGTCCATAGTCAGCACCAGGCCGTGGCCCACGCTGACCAGCAGGGCCACGGCCAGGGCGGAGGTCACCAGCCAGCCAGCCACAAACCAGCCGCCCCGCTGCAGGGGCCTGGGGCCCAGCAGCAGCAACAGCAGCAGGCCGATGTGCAGGGGCGAGAAGCCGATCGCCAGGGCAAAGGCCGAGAGCTCCCCCAGCAGGCTTGCCAGATCTTTCATGTCATCGCGGCCGCAGCCGGCACATTCCAACGCACCAGGGTGCGCCGCTCCCGCTCGTGGCCCAGCACGCTGAGCGTGGCCGTATTCAGGTTGAGCAGGGCACCACCGGCGGGCCCCAGGCCCAGCCAGGTGCCCGCCAGGCTGCGCAGGATATGGCCGTGGGCCACCAGGGCCACCGCCCCAGCCCCAGACCCAGCCCCAGACCCAGCCAGCGATTCAGCCAGGGCGATCACCCGCAGGCAGCGCTCCTCCACCTCAGGGCAGCTTTCACCCTCGGGACAGCCGTGGCTCCACACCGTCCAGCCCGGCACCTGGCGGCGGATCTCGGCGGTGGTGACGCCCTCGTAGCTGCCGTAATCCCACTCCTGCAGGTCCGGGCAGAGCCGGGCCCCCTCCCCCAGGCCCGCCAGTTCGGCGGTGCGCCTGGCCCGCTGCAGCGGACTCACCAGCACGGCCGCAAAGGACCGCCGCGCCAGCACCGGGGCGAGCGCCCTGGCTTCCGCCTCGCCCTCCGGCAGCAGGGGCAAATCGGTGCGGCCGGTATGGCGCCCGTTCAGGGCCCATTCCGTGGCCCCGTGGCGCAGCAGCCAGAGTTCCAGGGTCGGGGGGGCAGGCATGGGAGTCAGCGACGCACCTCAAACCAGTCGGCACCGGTGGCGGCCACCTGGGAGCTGGCCACGCTACTTACCACGGCCTGCGCAGGGCCCTTTTCACACCAGATGCGCAGTTCGGTGAGGTCCTGGGGATGGCCCTCGGCCTCCAGTACCACCGAGCCATCAGGCAGGTTGCGTACCCAGCCGCTGAGGCCGAGTTCCTGGCAGCGGGCACGGCAGGCGGCCCGGTATCCCACCCCCTGCACCCGGCCGCGCACGGTCAGCCGCCAGCGCTCCCGCTGGATCAGGGGCCGGGGCTCGTGGGGGGGAATGAAGCGGCGCTCATCGGCAGCGGCACGGCGCGCCCGGCTGCTGCGGCCAGGCGTGGGGGAATCTCCGGGCATCCAGCCCAGTGGAGATGCAGCCAGCTGGCGTGCACGTTCGCGGCTGTCCATCCTTCGCTCCGCTTTGGCGTTCCCCAACCTTCAACCTGCCACAGCCCGTCGCCCCTGGCTACCGATTCAAGCTGCCAGCGGTGAAATTCATGGCCGCTGAAGGTTTCCCCTGGCCGCACCAGCAACCCAGCTGCCGTTGCCGTGGCCCGGCGATAACCCAGGCTCAGCTCCCCCCGGCGCGCCTGAAAGGGCAAGACGCCGGCCATCCGGTGCAGCCGGCCCTCAGCATCGGCCAGCTGCTCACCGAGCAGCAGCAGCCCGCCGCATTCCGCCACCAGCGGCAACCCCCAGGCCGCCGCGCGAGCCAGATCCGCCAGGCTGCGCCGACTGGCCGCCAGCCGGGCCGCATGCAGCTCCGGGTAGCCCCCCGGCAGCAATACCGCCCGGCAGCCGGCAGGGAGGGGCTCATCGGCCAGGGGACTCCAGGCCAGCGGCTCCGCGCCCACGGCCTGGAGCAGTTCGCCGGCCTCGGGATAGCGGAAATGGAAGGCCGCATCGCTGGCGATCGCCACCGGCCAGGCCCCGGCCCCCCTGCCCGATTCCAGGAACTGACCGTGGTTCCGCAGACACCAGGAGATGGGGTCGCCGCCAGTGGGCAGGGCGGCGGGCGGAGCCAGCAGCCGTTCGAGGCACTCCAGGTTGAGGTGGCGGGCGGCCAGCTCGGCCCACTGCTCCTGGCGCTGTTCGAGGTCGTGCAACTCGCCCGGCGGCAGCAGCCCCAGGTGGCGCGAAGGGAGCTCCAGGCTCCGGTGCTGGGGCAGCACCCCCAGCAGCGGCACGGCGATGCTCGCCAGCGCTTCCGCCAGCAGGGCATGGTGGCGCTCGCTGCCCACCCGGTTGAGCACCACCCCGGCCAGCCGTACCGGCGGTGGGCCGTGGTCGCGGAAGCCCCGCACCAGGGCCGCCAGCGAGCCCGCCTGCCGCGATGCCTCCACCACCAGCAGCACCGGCAGATCCAGCTGGGCCGCCACCGCCGCCGAGCTGCCCTCGCTGCCGGGGCCACGGCCATCGAACAGGCCCATCACCCCCTCCACCAGGACCAGATCGGCCCCGCTGCCATGCCAGCGGAAGCTCCGCTCGACCCACTCGGGCCCGCAGAGCAGGGGATCCAGGTTGCGGCAGGTGCGGCCGCTCACCTGGCTGAGCAGCTGGGGATCGAGATAGTCGGGCCCCACCTTGAACGGCTGCAGCTGGACGCCCCGCCGCCGGGCCCAGGCCGCCAGACACAGGGACAGCAGGGTCTTGCCGCTGCCACTGCTGGGCGCGGCGATCAGACAGGCCATTGGCTCAGGCGCGCCTAAGCGCTGGTTAGGGCAGCAGTTTGGCGGCGATGGGCGCGGCAGCCGCCAACAGGGGGCTGGTGGTGTCGTGGCCCCCCGAGAGCAGACGGGCAACCTCCATCTCCTCGCTCTCATTCGGCAGGGGCACCACCTCCTCAGCCAGCTCCATGCTCGCCATGCCACCCGATTCAAGCCGCATGCAGCCGCCCGACTCCGAGCAGAGAATCACGCACAGCGGCGATCCCTGGCTGCTCTGGCAGATAAGGCGCAGGCCCACCATGGCCCCGGGGTGGGTCTTGGGCACGCCAACCGGCACCGGCATCTGACGGAAGCGCACGGTCTGACCGTCCGTGCGCTCGAATTCCGCACCGATCCCCTGGCCGGACCCATTGCCATCGACGCTGTAGGAGGAGATCAGGTGCCAGCCCAGCCGGTCGGCCAGCCAGGCCGCCAGCAGCAGGCCCTTCACCGGGTTGTCGCCCTCCACGTCCAGATCCAGCTGCACCACGTGATTGAGGGCATCCCGCCGGGAGGGGGGATCAAAGACCATGGCCAGGGATTCCCGCCAGCTGCGCAACCGCAGCCAGTTCAGGTCGTTGATCACCTGGCCCGCTGCCACGCGGGCCACCAGCAGGTCGAGGCAGCGACGCGGATCCCCCAGGGAGGAATCCACCACCAGGCGGCGGGTTCCGCCGGCCAGGGAGGCCATCACCTCGGGCGCCTCATCGAGGCTACTGTTCCACCACACCCAGCAGGGCAGGTCTGGGCTGATCAGGGGTTGCACCAGCTCGAGGTTCTGGCGCAGGGCTCCGGTGCCGCCCCGCAGCACCACCACGTCCCCACAGGCATCGCCGCCAACCCCCTCCTCCGGCAGGGGGCAATAGGCCGCCACCAGGGTTTCAAGCGGCTTGGCACCATCGAGGGTGGGGGCCAGGGTGATCAGGCGCCGCGGCATGTGGGCGCTGATGGCCCCCTCCACAAACTGGCCGCGCAGATCCGGGGCGTGGTGGTCGCCCCCGAGGGTGCCTATCGCCCAGGCCAGCTGGGGATCCATCGGCGCGGTGCTGAGGGGCAGCCCGCAGCTGATCGCGGCGGCCCGGGCCGCCTCCAGCACCGTGTCGTTGAGCAGGCCGGTGATCGGCCCATCCAGCCGGCCGCAGCGCACCAGTTGCTGCTCCAGCCAGGAGCCCTCCCACACCACCAGGGTGAAGGTGGCGGCCCCATGGGAGCTGCCCAGCTCCTCGCTCCAGAGGCGCTCCAGGTAGCTGGACACCTCGGCAGGGGGTAGGGCGAGCGGGGCCTGAAGGGTGAGCTGGGTCGACATGGCTGCAGGGGATGAAAATCTAGGGGCGACGCCAGGCCAGGCCGTCATCGGCCAGGAGGCTGTCGGCGGCGGCAGGCCCCCAGGTGCGGGCCTCGTAGGGGAAAACCGGCAGCCGGTCAGGGGCGTCTTCGATCAGCTCCAGCAGGGGGGTGTAGAGCCGCCAGGCGGCCTCCACCTCGTCGCTGCGGGTGTACAGGGTCGGGTCACCGAGCATGGCGTCGGCCAGCAGGCGCACATAGCCCTCATCGCTGGGTTCCCCGAAACTCTCGTCGTAGGAGAAGGCCATGTCCACCGGCCGGCTGCGCATGCCCGAGCCTGGGGCCTTCACCTCAAACTTGAACTCGGCGCCCTCATCGGGCTGGATGCGCAGAATCAGCTGGTTGGGGGTGGGGGCGCCACCTGCCGCATCGAACAGGTGCACCGGGGCCCCGCGGAAGGTGAGCACCACTTCGGAAAGGCGTTTGGGCAGCCGTTTGCCGGTGCGCAGATAGAAGGGCACTCCCTGCCAGCGCCAGTTGTTGATGAACAGCTTCACCGCCACGTAGGTCTCGGTGGTGCTCTGGGGGCTCACCCCGGGCTCCTGGCGGTAGCCGGTGATCGGCCTGCTGCTGGAGCCCCCGGCTCCGTACTGGCCGCGTACGCAGCACTTCCAGGGTTCGTCCTCATTTGCCAGGTGGGCGGCCTGCAGCACCTTGGCCTTCTCGTTGCGCATCGACTCGGGATCGAAGCGGCCAGGGGCCTCCATGGTGGTGAGGGCCAGCATCTGGGTGAGATGGTTCTGCATCATGTCCCGCAGGGCGCCGGAGCTCTCGTAGTAGCCGGCCCGCTCCTCCACACCCACCGTTTCAGCGGCGGTGATCTGCACGCTGGAGATGTAGTTGCGGTTCCAGATCGGTTCAAAGATCGTGTTGGCGAAGCGCAGCACCAGGATGTTCTGAACCGTCTCCTTGCCCAGGTAGTGGTCGATCCGGAAGATCTGTTTCTCCTGGGCACTGGCCTGTACCACCCGGTTGAGTTCCTGGGCGCTGCCGTAGTCGCGGCCGAAGGGTTTCTCGATCACCACCCGGCTGCGGCTCGGATCGCTGAGCAGGCCGGCAGCGGCCAGGGCCCGGCAGCCACTGCCATAGAAGGTCGGCGAAACCGAGAGATAGAAGGTGCGGTTGCCGCGGGTGGCCCGCTGCCGATCGATGGTGCCGAGGCGTTCGCCCAGCCTCACCACGGAGGGGGGATCCTGCAGGTCGACCGGTTCATAGAAGAGCCCGGAGGCAAACTGCTCCCAGGCCACCGGATGCTCGGCCACTTCCGGGGCAAGGGCCTCGGCCATGCGGCTGCGGAACTCCTCATCGCTCCAAGGGCGGCGGGCGCAGCCCAGCACGGCGAATTCACTGGGCAGGCGCCGCTGGCGGAACAGCTCAAACAGGGCCGGGACCAATTTGCGGTGGGTGAGGTCACCGCTGGCGCCGAAGATCACCAGACACTGGGGAGGGATGACCCTCTCCTGGCGAAGACCGACCCGCAGTGGATTGGTGAGCACAGAGCCCATGGATGCCTTACCGGTATCCATGGTTTAACCGGGCCTGGACAAACTCCAGGCACTTGGCCGAATTTGTGATGGTTTCTGTGTGGGATTGACCAAAAACCGCCCTTGGGCTCAGTAGGTTTCCACGTGCCAGCGCTCGGCCTTCTTGAGCTGCGGCCTGAGCTCGCTCCAGTCGAGACCCTTGGCAGCGGCGGCAGCGGTCATAGCCTCGTCGATGCCGGGCTCCATGCCGCGCAGACCGCACATGTAGACGTGGGTCTTGGGGTTCTCAATCCAGGCGAAGATCTCGTCGGCATTTTCCAGCACCCGATCCTGGATATACATACGGCCCCCCTTGGCATTCTTCTGCTCCCGGCTGATCGCCTTGGTGTAGCGGAACTGGTCGGGATACTGGCTCTGGTAGTGCTCGAAATCGGCGTCGTACAGAAGGTTGGGGGTGGTGGGAACGCCCATGATCAGCCAGGCCTTGCCCCGGAAGGACCAGCCGTTCTTCTCCCGCTCGGCGGGTTCGAACATGCGGCGTAGATAGGTGCGCATCGGCGCGATGCCCGTGCCGGTGGCCAGCATGATCACGTTGCTTTCCTCGTCTTCGGGAAGGAGCATCTCCTTGCCCACCGGACCGGTGATTTTCACCTTGGCCCCGGGTTCAATGTCGCAGAGGAAGGTGGAGCAGACGCCGTTGATGGTCTCACCATCCTTCTCGTATTGCAGCTGGCGCACGCAGAGGGAAACGGTGTGGTCCTCCAGGTTGTCGCCGTGACGGGTGCTGGCGATCGAATACAGGCGCAGTTTGTGGGGTTTGCCGTTGGCATCGCTGCCGTCGGGAATGATGCCGATGCTCTGACCCTCCACATAGTGCAGCTGGGGGTCGCCGCCCTTGAGGTCGAAGGTGATGTGGTTCACCCGGCCGATGGCACCTTCAGCAACCAGGCTGTAGTTCTCAACGACGGTGCCGAGGAAGGGTGCCTTCGGCTTGTAGAGGTTGACGGGAACGTCGGCGTGGGACACGGCAGCAGGTTGGGGGGGAGGAGTTGTAGGGGCAGCAGCTGGGGCAGGGGGGGCAGCCGCTGGAACGGGGGCGTCCGGGGTGCCGGCTTCAGCGCTGAGCACGGCCTTGATACGTCCCCCCTGGCGGGCAATCGTCTGCATCAGGCCCTGCAGCTGGGGGAACGGCACGGTGAAGCGTCGTTCAGCCCGGCGCTGGCTGCCCACGCCGAAAGACTCCACCACGACGGTGATCATGCGGCTGTCGGACTGGGTGGCGCGACCGGTTGAAACTCTCATGCAGACCCTTCCCCCTTAAAAGCGGGCTGATCATAGGGAACCCGGCTGCAGCGATTCTGTGGCTAACACCGCTAGGTTTGCCACGACACTGTGACCATGCCTCCTTGGCGCAGATCCTCACACCGCCCCCAGTCTCCGGAGCCCTGCCCCCGATGGCAGTGGAGGAATTGGATACCTCCAGCCAGCAGGTCTGCCGCCTCGACACGATCCAACAGGAGATGGAGCGGCTCCCCCAGGGGGCCCGCAGGCTGGCGGTGCAGCTGAGTCTGAGTCCCGATCCCCGGTGTCTGTGGTCGGTGCTGACCGACTACGGCAATCTCAATCGCTACATCCCCAACCTGGCCTCCTCCCGCCAGCTCTGGCGTCGCGGCAATGTGGTGGGGCTCGAACAGGTTGGCACCCAGCAATTCTGCGGGCTGCGCTTCAGCGCCAGGGTGGAGCTGGAGCTGGTCGAGGACGAGGAGGCCGGCCTGCTCAGCTTCAGCATGTGCCGGGGCGATTTTCGCCGCTTCGAGGGCTGTTGGCAGATCGGCCGGGCCGGGGATACCACCCGTCTGCTCTATGACCTCACCGTGCAGGGGCGCCCTGGAATGCCGATCGGCCTGATCGAGCAGCGACTGCGGGAAGACCTGGCCAACAATCTGCGTGGCGTGCAGCGCGAGGCGGAGCGTCGCACGGCCCTGGCCTGAGCCAGCCTCACACATACCCCCAAGGGGATTCGAACCCCTGTCGCCTCCGTGAAAGGGAGGTGTCCTAGGCCTCTAGACGATGGGGGCCAGGCCACAGCATCCATGGACGCTGCTGAAATGGAAGTTACGGTTCAGCGCCGCCCTTCGTCAAGGCAGGCTGCACCTGGCCGCTCCAGACCGGAACGGTGACGTGGAAACAGGCCCCTTCCCCGGGCTC
>JAYKGS010000007.1:0-6798 GCA_035284945.1 Synechococcus sp. | reverse complement strand
GATGCTCACCCTCTCCACCTATCTGCTGGTGGGCTTCTGGTATGCCCAGCCGCTGGTGGTGACGGCGGCGCGCGATGCCTTCCTCACCAAGCGGGTGGGGGATGTGCTGCTGCTGATGGGGATGGTGGCGCTCTCGGCCTGGGCCGGCTCGATGGAGTTCGACGATCTTTACGCCTGGGCCGCCGAGGCCCACGCCAGCGGCGCCCTCACCCCCCTGGCCGGCACCCTGCTGGGGCTGGGGCTGATTGCGGGGCCGATGGGCAAGTGCGCCCAGTTCCCGATGCACCTGTGGCTCGATGAGGCGATGGAGGGGCCGAACCCGGCCTCGATCCTGCGCAATTCGGTGGTGGTCACCGCCGGCGCCCTGGTGCTGCTCAAGCTGATGCCGCTGCTGCGCTTCTCCACCGCGGCCATAGATGTGCTGCTGCTGGTGGGCACGATCAGCGCCGTGGCCGGCGCCCTGGTGGCCATCGCCCAGGTGGACATCAAGCGCGCCTTCTCCTATTCCACCACCTCCTACCTGGGGCTGGTGTTCATCGCCATCGCCCTGCAGCAGCCGGCGATCGCCCTGCTCTTCCTGTTTGCCCACGGCCTGGCCAAGGCGCTGCTGTTCATGGCCGTGGGCAGCATCATCGCCACCACCAACTGCCAGGACCTCACCGAACTGGGGGGCATCGGCCGGCGCATGCCGGCCACGGCGATGGCCTATCTGGTGGGATCGGCCGGGATGGTGGGGCTGCTGCCGCTGGGCTGCTTCTGGTGCTTCGGGCTGCTGGTGGGGGCCTTCGCCGAACAGGCGCCCCTCTTTGCCGGGGTGTGCCTGCTCACCAACGCCCTCACCGCCTTCAACCTGATGCGGGTGTACCGGCACGTGTTCATGGGCCCGCCGCTGCCGAAAACCAGACGCACCCCGGAGGTGAACTGGCTGATGGCCTTGCCGATGGTGAGCCTCACGGTGCTGGTGGCCCTGATGCCGCTGCTGATGGCCCGCCTCGATCCGGTGCCAGGCATCGCCTCCTTCTCCCTGCCGGTGGCGGCGGCCGTGGCCGCCAGCGGCCTGCTGGGGGCAGGGGCGGCCGCCCTGGTGCCGCTGCACAAGTTCTGGTCGCGCTCCACGGTTCAGGCCCTGCGCCTGCTGCAGGACCTGCTCGCCTATGACTTCTACACCGACCGGATCTACCGCGCCACGATCGTGGCGGCGGTGGCGGGCCTGGCCCGCCTCTCGAACTGGATCGATCAGACCCTGGTGAATGGCCTGGTGAACGGCATCGGCCGGCTGTCGCTGACCAGCGCCGAGGGTCTCAAGCTGGGGGTGAGCGGCCAGCTGCAGAGCTATGTGCTGACCGTGGTGGCGGCGATTCTGCTGCTGCTGGCCTCGCTGCAGTGGTTGCCGCTCCGGTGGCTGCAGAGATGAGGGGAACGGCATGTTGAGCCTGTTGGTGCTGATTCCCTTTGCCGGAGCCCTGTTGCTGGCCTTCTGGCCCGGCAGGCCCGCTGAAGGTCGCATGCGCAAGGTGACGCTGGTGGTGCTGGGCCTGCAGCTGCTCTGGAGCCTGGTGGTGCTGCTGCGCTTCGATTCGGCCAGCAGCGGTCTGCAGCTGCAGGAGGCGCGCCCCTGGGTGGCGAGCCTCGGGCTCAGCTACAGCCTCGGGGTGGATGGGCTCTCGATGCCGCTGGTGCTGATCAACGCGGTGCTCACCCTGGTGTCGGCGATCTGCACGCGAGACATCAGCCAGCGGCCGCGCGTCTACTTCGCCCTGCTGCTGGTGATCAGCGGCGCGGTGAACGGCGCCTTTCTGGCCACCAACCTGCTGCTGTTCTTCCTGTTCTACGAACTGGAGCTGATCCCGCTGTGGGCCCTGATCAGCATCTGGGGCGGGGTGAACAAGGCCTATGCGGCCACCAAGTTTCTGATCTTCACGGCGGTGTCGGGGATGCTGATCCTGGGGGCCTTCCTGGGGCTGGCCCTGCTCAGCGGCTCGGTGGATTTCAGCCTCACGCCGGTCACCGGCGAGCGGCTGGCGATCGGCAGCCAGCTGGTGCTGCTGGTGGCGCTGCTGGTGGGCTTCGGCATCAAGGTGCCCCTGTTTCCCTTCCACAACTGGCTGCCCGATGCCCACACCCAGGCGTCCACGCCGGTGTCGGTGCTGCTGGCCGGCGTGCTGCTCAAGCTGGGCACCTACGGGCTGCTGCGCTTCGGGCTGGGGCTGTTTCCGGAGGCCTGGGCACTGCTGGCGCCGGGGCTGGCCATCTGGGCGGCGGTGTCGGTGTTGTTCGGTTCGCTGGCGGCGATCGCCCAGAAGGACATGAAGCGCATGGTGGCCTACAGCTCGGTGGGCCACATGGGCTACATCCTGCTGGCGGCGGCGGCGGCCACGCCGGTGTCCATGCTCGGCGCGGTGTTCCAGATGGTGAGCCATGGCCTGATCTCGGCCCTGCTGTTTCTGTTGGTGGGGATCGTGTATCGCAAGACCGGCACCCGTGATCTCACCGTGCTGCATGGGCTGCTCAATCCGGAGAAGGGGCTGCCCTTGACCGGCTCCCTGATGATCCTGGGGGTGATGGCCAGCGCCGGCATGCCCGGCATGGCCGGCTTCATCTCCGAGTTTCAGGTGTTCCGCGGCAGCATCGGCGCCTATCCCCTGGCCACCCTGATGTGCATGGTGGGCTCGGGGCTTACGGCCGTCTATTTCCTGCTGCTGGTGAACCGGGCCTTCTTCGGTCGCCTGGCGATCACACCGGCCGTCGACCCGGTGGCCCACGGCCGCCTCGATGTGCGCCTGGCGCCGGTGGCCTGGCGGGAAACGATCCCGGCGATGGGGCTGGCGATCGGCGTGGTGGCGATCGGCCTGCTGCCGGCGGGCCTGGGCCAGCTGAGCGAGGCCGCCACCACTGCCATGGCCCGGCTGCCGGCCCTGGCGACTGCCTTGAATGCAGGAGGGCTGGGCTGATGCCGATCATCCCGGCCGAGCTGGTGCGCAGCGGCGGCATGCCCAGCGCCGAGGCGCTTGAAGCCCGGCTGCTGGCCGGTGAAACCCTGCTGGCCGACACGCCCGTGCACCTGATCGAGGTGGTGGATGTGCTCGAGAGCTACGGCGAGGTGCTCGATGCCTACAGCATCAATCTGATCTACCAGGCCGAACGCCAGTTCCTGCTGCCCTTCCCGATCTTCAAGTACTTCGATGGCGACACGAATCCAGCCAGGATCTGGCGCCACCTCAACCACGACCGGATCAATTTCGAGTATGCCGAGTACTGCATGAAGGCGATGCTCTGGCACGGCACCGGGGGCCTCGATGCCTACCTGGACTCGCCCGCCTTCGCCGCGGGTTGCGCCGCGATCATTCGCCGCAAGACCCGCCGTGATCCAATGCTGGCCGTGCTGCACCCGCTCTTTCCGGGCTTTCTGATCGAGCTGATCCGCACCGCCGCCACCACCCACGCCCTGGGCCAGTTCTGGCGGGTGATGAGCGATCTGTTCCTCGATCTGGCCCGGTCTGAGGCCGAGGGGCGCGTCACTTCGATCGAGGCGGTGGTGGAGTTCATCAAGGATGGCCTGGTGGCGGCCGCCGCCAATCCGATCACCTACGCCGTCGAGGTGGACGGCGAGCGGCTGTGGGTGCTGCCGCCGGAGGCGGGGCTCACCTTCCTGGTGGATGTGGCCGTGCCCTATGTGGAGGCCGTGTTCCTGCGCGGCACCCCGTTTCTGGGCACGGTGAGCTTCAACGCCCAGGCCCAGCAGATCTCGCCAGATCAGGCCAAGTTTGCCTATGGCGCCCTCTATGCCGATCCGCTGCCCACCATGGGCGCCGGCATC
Source organism: Synechococcus sp. (assembly GCA_035284945.1). Taxonomy (GTDB): domain Bacteria; phylum Cyanobacteriota; class Cyanobacteriia; order PCC-6307; family Cyanobiaceae; genus Cyanobium_A. Next base: position 2,981 of record JAYKGS010000007.1, on the reverse strand, counting down.
CCGCCCAGCCTGCTGATGCAGGACATGTACCGCCACCTGCCGGAGCGGTTGCATGGGCTGTACCGCGAGCGCAGCCGGGGGGAGGGCGACGTGCGCGTCAAGATCTGCATGAGCTTCCAGAAATCGATGTTCTGCGTCACCAATGCGGCGATCCGCGGCACCTTCCCCGCTGCGCTGGCCAGCCAGGATCCCGCTGAGCAGGCCGCCAACCGCGCCTACGCCGCCGCCTGGGCGGGCCGCCTGGCGGCGGCCCGCACCGACTGCCTGGATTGATCGATGAACCAAGCCTGGACTCCCCGCCCCAGACCCGAGCAGCCCGAGCGGCTGGAGCGGCGGCTGGAATTCGATGACTACGCCGCCACCCGCGACTTTCTGGAGCGGCTCAATGGCCTGTGCGAGCAGCGGCAACGCTTCCCGGACATCAGCTTCGGCCGCACCTACGTCAACCTCACCCTGCGGGCCGAGGCCGACAGCAGCCCCATCGGCGAGACGGAGTGGGCCTTCAGCGCCGCCATCGACGCGCTGATCAGTTGATCTCGGCATGGGCAGCTCCCCTGATGACACCCTGATCGACCTGCAATCGGCCTACGACGGGGTGGGCATTCAGGCGATGCTGGACCAGCTGGACCAGGAGCTGATCGGCCTGCGGCCGGTGAAGGCGCGGATCCGGGAGATCGCCGCCCTGCTGGTGGTGGACAGGGCGCGTCAGCAGGTGGGGCTGGAGACCACACCGCCGAGCCTGCACATGTCGTTCACGGGGCCACCGGGCACCGGCAAAACCACCGTGGCCGAGCGGATGAGCAAGATCCTGCATGGGCTGGGCTATGTGCGCAAGGGCCATGTGGTGACGGCCACCCGCGATGACCTGGTGGGTCAGTACATCGGCCACACGGCCCCTAAAACGCGGGAGATGCTCAAAAAAGCGATGGGCGGGGTGCTGTTCATTGATGAGGCCTACTACCTCTACCGCCCGGAGAATGAGCGCGACTATGGCGCCGAGGCGATTGAAATCCTGCTCCAGGTGATGGAGGGCAACCGGGATGATCTGGTGGTGATCTTTGCCGGTTACAAGGAGCGTATGGATATTTTTTATCAGAGCAATCCGGGCCTCTCCTCCCGGGTGGCAAACCACATCGACTTTCCCGACTATTCAGCCGCAGAGCTGCTGGCAATCGCCCAGTTGATCCTGGCCGCCGAAAACTACCGCTTCAGCGAAGAAGCCAGCCTGGCCTTTGCCGACTACATCCAGCGCCGCATGCAGCTGCCCTTCTTTGCCAATGCCCGCTCGATTCGCAACGCGATCGACCGGGCGCGCATGCGCCAGGCCAACAGGCTGTTCAGCCGCATGGGCAGCCCACTCACCAAGCTGGATCTGATGACCCTGGAAGCCGAAGACATCACCCGCAGCCGGGTATTTGCCGGCGAACTGGAGCCCTAACGCTGGCCCTGGGGTTGCAGCGCCGCGTGGGGGCATGTCAGTTTTGCATTGCTTTGTCAAGCAATGCGCTGGCTGGGCAAAGCGATGGGCTCCAGCAACAACGCAACGACGCTCAAACCGTCCAGATCTCCTCTAGATCGATCCGCAACCCCGGAAACAACGGGCCGGCATCGAGCTCCGTTGCCGCGTCAACGCGTTGGGGCTCGACTTTGTCGATAGCGGCCCAGATCTCCACGGCCTGCTCTTCTGGAATCAGCAGCCAGCCGAGCTGGGCGCCGTTGGCCTGGTAGGCGGTCATCTTGCGGCGCAGAGCGATAAGGCCGCGGGGACCGTTGTCACTGGGGCTGGCTAATTCCACCACCAGATCGGGACAGAGAGGGGCGAAACCGCGGCGCTGCTCCTGGGTGAGGGCTCGCCAACGCTCCTGTCGCACGATCGAAGCGTCCGGGCTGAGCACCGAGCCATCGGGCAGACGAAAGCCAGTAGAGCTGTCGAACAGCTTGAGGGGGAGGCCGGCGGAACGCACGGCCATACCAAGCAGGATCAGCAAACTGCTGTTGCGCGCACCCGTCTCGCTGCCTGTTGGGGTCATGTGGATCAGATGGCCGCCAGCATCAAGTTCCAGCACGGCGTTGGGGTTGGCCTGGCACACAGTGGCAAATTGATCCGCTGTGAGCTGTAGCTCGTCCGGGAGCAGCAGCGGTGCCCGGCCATCAATGGGTGCGGGGAGAGCTGCAAGCGTCATGACCAAGGGACAACGCCAGCACCAGCGTAGGAGGAACCGGCACGAAGCAACGGCGCCCGCGGGGGGCGCACCCCCATCTTCCTCGGCGCGGGCCGTTGATGGGCTGGAATAAGGCCGCTGGGTTGCCGACGACACGATCGGCTACATCCGCACCATTGGCGCCGGGAAGCACTGGTGCTGGAGGGGCGCTAGGGCCGTGGGGTGATATCCACCAAATCGATCCTCGATCTGGAGCATCCAAGCTGGGCGATTCCTGCACCGCTGGTGGCCTGCATGCTGGGCTAACCCTGAGTGGACGGTCTGCAGCCCTGACAACTCTTGGCGATCAGCCGGCGTGCTCAGCCAACCAGCTCGCCAGATCGCCTGGGACAGCGAAATCCAGCAGCGCGTCGGTCAGGGCCTCCAGCTGCTGCTGCGGCAAGGCCTGGATGCGGGCGGTGGAGGCGGCGGCCTCTGCGGCGCGACCGCGGGCTTCACCCTCCAGGCGGCCTTCCTCCAACAACTCCTGGCCGAACCGGGTGTCGCGCAGATGGTCGGTGGGCAGGTTGATCAAGGCCATGATTTCCTTGCGAGTGAGATGGGGAAACCGCAGCTCTATCCCCAGATGCAGCACCTGCTATCGCCAGCTCTCAACCGCGCCCCGTGAGCCCTCAGCCGCAAGCAACCAGGTGCACCCGCAACGCCTGAACGCGCTGAAAGCTGGCATCACCGGTGATCATCACGGCATCAGGCCCCAGTTGCAGGCAGCAAGCGGCCTGCCATGCAGCGGGTGTGCGCAGCCCCTGGTTGGCGCGCAAC
>JAYKGS010000006.1:0-17510 GCA_035284945.1 Synechococcus sp. | reverse complement strand
AGAGCGGGTGGATGGGGACTGCCTCAGGGGCGACCTGCGGGCGCTGCTGGAGCAGCTGCCGGAGCTGCAGGGGCGGGTGCTGAAGATGCGCTACGGCATCCCCTGCGCCGACAACCCCGAGGGCGGCAACACCGAACCCATGAGCCTGAGCACAATCGCCAAGGCGCTGGGAATGAGTCGCGACAAAACCCGCAATCTGGAGCGCAAGGCCCTCGATGGGGTGCGCGCCAGATCGCCGATGCTGGAGGGCTACCTGGTGGCCTGAGCTGGTGAGCCATTCAGGGAGCAAGGGTTCAACTGGTGGCGCTCACCGAGCGGGCAATCAGCACGGTGAGCATCAGAATTGCCAACAACACCTGCAAGGACATCACCAACTTGGTCATCCTTGACATCACCGCCTCGGAAGTGGGGCCGTAGGTGGAATTGACATTCAGGGAAATGAACAGGTAATCGATTATGTGGGGTTCGGGGGGATTCTGACCCTCCCTGCTGGGCCACACAAAGGCACCACCAGGGGTACTCACATCCAAAAAGATATAAACAAACATAAAAACAAGAACACTTTCCATATACACTGCCGCCACATCCCAAAGCCCACCCAGGCCGCCTCCCTGGTGCTGATCTGCGCTGGCCACCATGGATAACACGTTTGTCACCACCTGAACAACGGAAAACAGCAGGTACACCAGCGCCCAGCGAAACAATTCACGCCTGTGACCGCGGAATAAACAGATCGCCAGCCCCACGGTAATCGCGACGAAAGCAATATTGCCAATTAAATCTATATAATGCACCAGATCATCCAGGTCTGGGCTGATCAGTTGGCGGTTCTTGAGATGGTTCACAAGCAGCAGATCCACCATCCAGACAACCGTGGTGGCTGCGATCACCGCCAGCCTGCCCCGACCCATGGTGAGCCGATCACGCAGCAGATCGGCTGGACCTCTCCCTGCATTGGCGGCCTGCAGGGAGGCCATTGGGTCAGCCTTGGACATTGAGCAAGACCCGGCAAAGGGGGTCAGAAGAACTGGTCGAAGTTGTCGAAGTCAACGGCGCTGAAGGTGCCGTCCTGAACCTGGCCCATCAGGCGCTCCAGCTGGACCCACAGGGCTCCGGCGGTGGCGATCGAGAGCACGAAGGAAACCAGTAACGCCACTCCAGAGGAGAAGCCGAACACCTGCAGGCTGCCGCCGATGAACAGGGTTACGCCAAGCACCACACCAAAGTAGGGCAGGGTGATGGCCACGGTGCCCAGGGGCAACAGGGCCAACCGGTCCTGCTTCCAGCCGTCGAGCTTGCCCTCAACGAGCTTGGCGAAGGTGAGACCGCAGAGGACCCCGATCGCCAGCCCCACTCCCGCCAGCAGGTAGGGCGGCTGCATGATCACCGCGTACTCCAGCAACAGTTCGGCCGCGTCCAGGTCGCCGTAATCGCCCCGTGCCAGATCCTGGGCGGCCTCGCTGAGGTTGATCGGCGCGGGCATCAACGCAGCAAACACGGCGGCGGGGGGAGGATGGAACGACCTTAGCGGCGCTGTGGACTCAGGGTCCCCAGCGCTGGGATCCCAGGAAGGTGAGCTCCACCAGGTCACTGGCCTGGGTGTCGCCCGGCTTCAGCCCCAGCTTGAAACCGCCCAGGTCGAGATTCGGGAGGCGCCTGAAGGCCGCCACCACCTTGGCGCGGCTGGGATCGGGGCCAGCCTTCTCCAGGGCTGCGGTAAGCCAGCGGGCCGCCAGGAATCCCTCCAGGCTCGAATAGCCATAGCTGGCCCTCTCCTGCTGCTGCTGCATCAAGCGCTGGTACTGCGCCACCACCGGCACCCTCCGGTCCCAGGGGAAGGGCATGACCTGGGAGATGCCGATGCCGCTTGCCTGGCCACCGGGCAGGGCATCCTGCAGACCCTCGATTCCGACCGGCGAGAGGTTCATCAACTGGGCCCTGCTGCCGAGTCGGGACAGATCTCTGCTCAGGGAGGCGGAACTGGTGAAGGTGGCGATCACCAGCACGGCATTGGCCTCGGCAGCGACAACCTGCCGGGCGGCGGCGGAGGTGTTGGTGGAGTTGCGCTTCACGCTGGCGACAGCCACCGGCCGCAGTTGGTGGCGGGCAAGGGCAGCTTTGCTGGAGCGCAGCCCATCTTCTCCATAGGCATCCTGAATGTGCACCACAGCCACCTGATGGCGGCCGTCCCGCACCAGGTGGTTGATCACACGATCGATCTCCGCCTGGTAGCTGGCCCGCATGTTGAACACCATGGGGCGAAAGGGCTTCAGCAGGGCTCGCGCCCCCGTGCGGGGCGCCACGTAGGGGATACCCACCTTCTCAACCAGGGGCAGGACCGCCTTTGAATTTGCCGTGCCGAAAAAGCCGATCAGGGCGATCGCCTGTTGCTGCTCCACCAGCCGGCGCGTATTGCGCAGGGTGAGCTGGGGGTCATAGGCATCATCGAGGCTCACCAGGCGCAGCCGCCGGCCATGGATCCCGCCGCGGCGGTTCACCTCGTCAAACCAGGCATGCAGGCCCTGCTGGTAATCCTTCGCGGTTTTGGCGGAGGGCCCGCTGAAGGGTGCCGACTGGCCGATCACCAGCTCCCTGGAACCGCCTGAAGGCTGCCGCCCCACCGGTGCCGAGCGCACCAGCAGGGGTGCGAGCAGGGGTAGCAGCAGCAGGGCAAGTCTGCGTCTGGCGCGTAGGGTCGGAGCCATCTGCCTCCTGAAACCGGTGCGTAAGCAGCGGCGCTGGAATCTGCTCGCCACACTGTCGCTTCTGCTGGCGGTGATTCTGGCCTTTATCGCGATCACCCGCATCGACATCATCCCGGTGCAGACCCGCGACGCCCTGCGGCTTTCCAACTCGGCGCGATCCCTCAGCACCGACCCCCGCCACCTGCCGCCCAGCGGCTGGACCACCCTGCGCGGCGAGCTGCTCAATGCCGGCGAGGCAAGGGTGGACCAGGACGGGCTGGAGGCGGCCCCCCTGCACGCCCAACTCGGCGTGTATGCCGGCACCACCTCCGAGCTCGACCTGAGCGTGCCGAGCTTTGCCGGCAGCGGTTACATCTGGATGATCTGGGATGAACCCCTGCAGCGCTACCTCGAGCAGTCCGGCATCTCGATCGACCAGCGCCTGACCCTGCTCAACACCCTGATCACCGACGCCCCTCCGGAACTCGATCCGGTGGGGGATGGCCCCGAACGGTTGGCCGATGGGGGCTATTACCAACTGTTCAGATACCGGGGCCGCTATCTGATCGATAAGGCCAGCTTTCGCCATTACCCGTTCATGAGCGTAAGTCTGCCGCTGCTGATCGAGGCGGATGATCTCGATGGCAGCCTCAGCTATAAGCAACTGCGGATCGAGCCAGACATCCGCAACAGTGGCATGGGCTTCAACGCCCGCATCCTCGGCTGGTTGAACCAGGGCTGGTCCATGGCCGAATACCGCCACCAGTACGCCACCAATTTCGGCCATGGTGGCAGCGAGATCGATTACAGCCTGGTGCTGTTTGAAATCTCCTTCGGCACCTCCGCCTGGGCCTCGGTGTGGCGCCTGCTGCTGCCGCTGGCAGTACTGATGGCGATGGTTCTGCTGGTGTTCAAGATGCGCCCCGATGAGCAGGATGCCCGCGCCAGCATTCCGGTGACAGTGCTGCTCACGCTGGTGTTTCTACAGCAGACCTACCGCAGTGATCTTCCCGTTCTGCCCTTTCTCACCTTCCTGGACCAGGTGTATGTAGTGGCCTATGTGGTCACCCTGCTGGCCTTCGTTCTGGTGATCTGGATTGGCCGCCGCTACGCCGCCATGGAAGAGATGGAAGATGCCGAGATGAAGGTTTTGGTGAGAAATCGGCTGGAGCAGCTCGATAACAGCTGGCCCGTGGTGATGGTTATCTTCAGCAGCCTAGCGATTGTCGCCGCCTGGTTCACGATTCCGCCCGGGGCCTGATCGCCGTTGGGTTACCCGGCAGGACTGCCGGCGGTGCTGATTGACAGGGGTGGGCCCACCAGTCGCCGGATCAGACGTTGGGCAAGGCGCTGGGGAGCGAAGGTGCGCTGCAGCAAGCGGAGCAGGCAGGCCAGATCTTCGGTGTTCAGCCGGTCATCGCGCACCAGGGTGAGCAGCAGCCTCTGGCGCAGGCTCGTGCCCTCCTCCCCCAGCAGCAGCTTCAGGCCAGCCCCCGCAACGGGCAGCAGGGCAGTGCCGCCGCCCTGGTCTGCCTCCACCACGGCCAGCAGATTTTCCAGCCGTTCAATGCGCAGCCGGCCCTTCGGATCGAAGAGCACTTCGAGCAGCTTCTCGCGCATCTCACGGGTATCTCCAGCCAGCAGCCGCCTGGCCACATAGGGATAGGCCACGTTGATGATCTTGAAGCCTGGGTCCAGACGCAGTGCCAGCCCCTCCTGACTCACGACGGCCCGGATGATCAAGGCGAAGCGCGCCGGTACCCGGAAGGGGTATTCGTACATCAACTCCGAGAAGCGGTCGGTGATCGCCTTGAAATTGAAACTACCCACATTTTCTCCGAGGGCTCCGCCCAGAACGTCCTCCAGGGCAGGAATGATCGGTCCTAGGTCGGCCTTGGGGTTGAGAAATCCGAGGCTGATGAAGTCGTGAGCCAGGGCATGGAAATCACGGTTGATCAGGTGAACCACCGCACTGGTGAGGGTGAGGCGGTCACGGTCGCTGATTGAATCCATCATCCCGAAATCCACGTAGGCCACGTGACCTAGAGCTCCGGTTTTTCCCGTGAGCGCAAAGAGGTTGCCCGGATGGGGATCGGCGTGGAAGTAGCCGAATTCAAGCAATTGCTGCAAGCCGGCGATCACGCAGGTGCGGATCAGGGCGGCAGGTTCGAGATTGCGGGCCTCAAGGGCCTGGCGTTCCTGCAGCTTGGTGCCGTTGATCCACTGGGTGGTGAGCACATGTTCCGAGGAGAGAAGCCGTTCGACGCGGGGCACGGTCACCTCGCTCTGGCCGGCAAAGAGGTCGGCGAACCGTTCAGCATTGTTGGCCTCAAGCCTGTAGTCGATCTCCTCAAACAGGGTGGCACCGAATTCGTCAATGATGTCTCCGAGCCCGAAACCGAGATTCAGGGGCAGCAGCGGGGCCGTCAGCACAGCCAGCAGGCGGATGATCACCAGGTCCCGCCGCAGAATGAAGGGCAGGTTTGGCCGCTGCACCTTCACGGCCACCCAGTGGCCATCACCCAGCTGGGCCCGATAGACCTGCCCCAGGCTGGCGGCGGCCACGGGGAAATCGGGAAACTGTTCGAACAACTGGTCGGCCGGAGCTCCCAGCTCCTGCTCGATCGTCGCCAGGGCGATGGCGTGGGGGAAGGGCGGCAGGTTGTCCTGGAGCTGGGTGAGCTGGTCGAGCCAATCGCGGCGCACCAGGTCTGGTCTGGTGGAGAGGGCCTGGCCCACCTTGATGAAACAGGGGCCGAGGGCCGTGAGGGTCAGCAGAATCCTGCGGCCCAACTGCTTCTGCACCTGGGAATCACGGCTGTTGCCCTGAACCACCAGCACCAGCGCCAGGCTGGAAAGCTGCCAGCCAACCACCAGCAGCCGGCTCAGCAGCAGCCAGGGACGCAGCAATAACCAGCGCAGATCCCTGGCCGGGTCATAGGCCTTTGCGTTTCCAGGTTCGGGGCTGGTCTGGGCTCTCTTCACAGGCACGGCAGCCCCACAGCCTCCAGACTCTAGAAACGCGATCCGCCCGTCCATGGGTCTGCCGCTCCACCTACCGGCCCACGGCCGCGGCAAGGGTCTCTCGCCAGCCCTGAGGCACCTGCTGCGCCAGCCGCCGGGCAGCTGGGACCTGCCGGAACTGCCCCAGTTCGGCGGCCCCCTGATCGCTGGCGGCGCCGTGGCTGAGGCCCAGCAGCGCTGCGCCCGGCAGCTCGGGGCCGATGGGGTGTGGTTCGGGGTCAATGGGGCCACCGGCCTGCTCCAGGCTGGATTGCTTGCCCTGGCCCCCCCCGGCAGCCGGGTGCTGCTGCCCCGCAACCTGCACCGATCCCTGCTGCATGCCTGCGTGCTGGGTCAACTCAGGCCGCTGCTGTTCAACCTGCCCTTCGACCCTGCAACCGGCCTCTGGCTACCGCCCAGCCCGGCCCACCTGGCGAGGGTGCTGGCGGCCGCCGAACGGGATGGCCCGGTGACTGCCCTGGTGCTGGTGTCGCCCAGCTATCAGGGCCAGCGAGCCGATCTGCGGGCCCTGGTGGCCCTGGCCCGCCAACACGAGCTGCCGGTGCTGGTAGACCATGCCCACGGCCGCGGGGAGGCCCTCGGCGCCGGGGCCGATCTGGTGGTGCTCTCCAGCCAGAAGGCGGCGGGCGGTCTGGCCCAGAGTGCGGCCCTGGTGCTTCAGGGGCGGCGGGTGGACCGCCAGGCCCTGGAAAGGTGCCTGTTGTGGCTGCAGACCTCCAGCCCCAGCGCCCTGCTGCTCGCCTCCGCCGAGGCGGCCCTGACCGAACTGACCAGCCCGGCGGGGGTTGGCCGCTGGCGGCGGGCCTGTCGGGTGGGGGAGCGGCTGCAGCGCCACTGCCGGGCGGCAGGGCTGAGGCTGGTGGCCAACGACGATCCGCTGCGTCTGGTGCTTCACACCGCTGCCCTGGGCATCAACGGCCTCGCCGCCGACGCCTGGCTGCTGCAGAGGCAGGTGATCGCCGAGTTGCCCGAGCCCGGGGTGCTCACCTTCTGCCTGGGGCTGGCGCCGCCAGCTGGGGTGGTGTGGCGCCTGCCTCGCCAGCTGAAGAAGCTGCGCCAGGCCATCGGCGGCGATGCGCTGGCTCCCTTCAGCGCGCCGCCCCTGCCGCTGGTTGGGGAGCCGGAGCTGCCGCTGGGCCTGGCCTGGCGTGCCTCCTGCGAGGCCGTGAGCCTGGCGGGGGCGGCTGGTCGCATCGCCGCCGAGCCCCTCTGCCCCTATCCCCCTGGCATACCGCTGCTGGTACCGGGCGAGCGGATCGATCCAGCCCGCGCCGCCTGGCTCCAGCGGCAGGCCATACTGTGGCCGGGCCAGATCGCTGATACGGTAAAGGTTGTGGCCGGCTAGGGGCCCAAGATGGACCTGAGCACATCGGTCGGATCCTTTCGGTGGGATTTCGTCACTCCCGGCCTGCCAGATAGCTCCTTTGTGGATGCCCCAGGCTTCAGCCCCACCCCGATGGAGCTCCGCGTCATGCTGCTTGCCCACCTGCGCCCACGGCCCGATTCCCTGGTCTGGGACGTGGGTGGAGGCACAGGCGCCCTGGCACTGGAGATTGCCCGCCTCATGCCCAGAGGGGTTGTGCACACCCTCGAACGGGACCCTGAGGCGATCGAGCTGCTGGAGCAGAACCGCCGCCGCTTCGGGATCACCAACCTGCACATCCATGCCGGTGCCGCCCCCGCCGACCTGGCCCAGCTGCCGGCCCACCCAGACCGGGTGCTGCTGGAGGTGGGACGCCCCCTCGGCGGAGTCCTGCAGGCCGTCTGGGAGGCCCTGGTTCCCCTGGGACGACTGGTGATCAGCACCGCCAGTCTCGAAGGGCTGGTGGATGCCACCGATACCCTCAGCCAGTTGGCAGCAAGGGACGTGCAGGTGGTCCAGGCCACCGTGCACCGCATGCAACGGCGCGGCAGCCAAGCCAAGCTAGCTGCCGCAGAACCCCTGTTTGTGATCGCTGCCGAGCGCCCATCCCGTGGCGAGCTCAGCTGATTGCAGCTCCCGATGCCGTTTCCGTATCCCGCTTGATCCCCACTCCTCGCCCGGCCACCTCCCTGCCCCGACTGCTCAGCGGCTGGGCCGCCGGAGCCTTTGGTTTTGTGGTGGTGATGCTAGGCGGCTGGTGGTTCACGGTCGCCCTGGGCCTGATCGTGCACCTGGGGCTGATGGAATTCTTCCGCATGGCCCAGTTCAAGGGAATCCGACCAGCCATCAAAACCACCCTGGTCGCCGTCCAGCTGCTGCTGATAACCACCCAGCTGGCCTGCGGCAGCAGCCTTCTGGGCGGAGGTTGGTTTGCTGGAGATGTGGCGGCGGCGGTGCTGCCGGCCTCTGGTGCCGTGATCTGCGGCTGGCTGCTGCTGCAGCCGGTGACCGGCACCATCGCCGACATCGCCGCCTCCATTTTCGGGCTCTTTTACCTGGGCTTCCTGCCCAGCTACTGGATCCGCCTGCGGGAGCTGGAGGGAGCCGGCCTGGCCCTCACCCTGCTGGCCTGTTTCCTGATCGTCGCCACCGACATCGGCTCCTATGTGATCGGGCGCCGACTGGGCCACCGCCCCCTCTCCCCCATTTCCCCTGGCAAAACCGTCGAGGGTGCCCTTGGAGGGGTTGGCTGCGCCATGGCGGTCGGCGCCCTCGGCGGCAGCTGGATCGGCTGGAGCTGGGGCTGGCTGATCGGCTCGGCGCTGGGTGCGGTGGTGGCCCTCTTCGCCCTGGTGGGAGACCTCACCGAATCCATGATGAAACGGGATGCCGGTCTGAAGGACTCCGGCGATGCGATTCCAGGCCATGGCGGTGTCCTCGATCGGATCGACAGCTACCTGTTCGTGCCTGCGGTGGTCTATTCCCTGGTAACCCTGGTGCTGCCCCTGTCGCAGCGCTAGACGCTTACCGTGGCCCCGCCCTGCAGTTGCAGCATGCCGGCCTCGAGGCGGGCAGCATCGATCGTGATGCTGGAGTCCAACGGCAGCAGGTAGCTGGGGCTGCCCGCCACACACCGGATCTCAACACCGCCGCCGACGGCCGCCACGGTGGTTTCCTGTTCGATCGGATCGGGACTGCCCTGACCCAGGGCTATGAGCACCAACCTGTCACGATTGATCCGCACCCCGCCAAGGGGCACTATGCCCAGCAGGGTTTCGCTCAGGCTGTCCCCCAGGGAGCGCCAGCGGGGTTCGCTCAGGGAGCGGGTCAGACCAGCGGGGGTGAAACTCACCTGACCCGAGATCTGGACAGGCTTCTCCAGTTGCAGCGGCTGGCCCTTGAGCAGATTGCCGATGTGCACCTGAATCGGACCGCTGGTCAACTCCACCAGCTCCAGATGGAACTGCTCGTACACCACACGCCTGGCCAGGAGCCGCACCCCAGCCAGCCGTCCCCGCAGCAGTTGCAGCGGTGAACCCTCCAGGCGAATCTCAAGACTGTCAATCGAGAGGCACTGCTGGCGAACCCACAACTGCAGGCCCTGGCCCAGCAGCTGCATCACCGGGCTGGGAGCACCACGGTTTGAGTTGGCATTCGCACTGCTCATTTACGCAGGGGTGGGGTGCGCCAGCTGGCAACCACGCTGGCAGCCTGGTCAAGGTGAGGCAGGTGGCCGCAGTTCTCCAGTTCACTCACCCTCTCTCCCAACAGGTCCAGGGCCGCCCGTTTCAGCGGTGCCCGCAGGATGCGATCCTGCGCGCCCCAGAGCACGCTAATCGGCTGAGGGGGAAGGGGTGCTCCGCAGCCGGCAAAACCACCCGAGCGAGCGAAGCGGCGCAGGGCACAAGCCCAACCAGGGCTCCGCAGATGCAGGGAGGCGATTTCCAGTTCCGCAGGGCCCACGGCGCTGTCGGGATCGGCAAAAGCAGCGCGACAAAGGCCCCGACGCACCCGGGGGAGGGCCAGAAAGCTCACCCCCAGCCCATCGAGCAGGGGCGGCAGCGGCAGCGGCCGCCCCGTGAGGCCGGCGGGGGCGAGCAGTAACAGCCGCTCCACCTGAGTGGGCATGCGCCGGGCCAGCTCCATCGCAACCGAACCGCCCATCGACGCGCCAATCAAGCCCAGGGGGGCGGGGTTGCGCTGGCCAATTGCCCGCACCAGCAGCTCCAGATGGCGCAGCACCCCGCCCGGGCCGTAGTCCCCATCGGGGGGTCGGGGACAGAAGCCAAAGCCGAACAGATCGGGGATGAACAGCTGGCTGCCGCCACCAGCCAGCAGCGGCGCCAGCCGCCGGAATTCCAGAAAGGAGCTGTCGAAGCCATGCAGCAGCAGCACCGGGGGGCCTTCGCCCAGCACGACCACAGGCCAGCAGAGCCCGGCGGTGGGGAGGCCCGGCAGGGGCCACCACTCAACCCTGGCCGCCAGAGCCCTGCCCTGGGGATCGAGCAGGCTGCGGGCCGCTTCGCGCACCAGCTCCTGCTCGGGTGCCGGCAAGGTACTCACGCTGGCTGGCGCTCACTGCTGCAGGTGCTCACCAGAGCTGCAAGCAGATCCTGGGGACCAACGCTGAAGGGCAGGTGGTGCAGGTCGGAACCGCCGCTACAGGCAAAGGCGCAGACCTGCTCCAGATCCTGCAGGCTCGCCCCGGCCAGGCCCAGCTGCTCCAGATTCACGGGCAATCCCAGCCGGCGGAAGAGGGGCAGCAGCTGGCGGCGGGCCTGGGCGGCAAGCAGGTTGCCGCCCAGCACCTCTTCAAGACGCAGTTGCACCAGGATCCCGAAGCCCACCTTCTCGCCATGCAGATGGCCATGGCTGGCCGGCAACTGGGTAAGGCCGTTGTGCACGGCGTGGGCCGCCACGGTGCGGCAGCGGGCCCCGCCCATGCCACCGATCAGCCCGGCGCTGAGACCACAGGCCTCGACCACCCGCTCCCAGGCGGGGCCGTGGGGATCGCGCAGGGCTTCCTCGGCTTCCAACATCAACTGATCGCGCAGCACCCTGGCCATCTGCACCGTCTGCTGCACCAGGCCATCGCCGCTGGCCGCGCTGCCCACCGAGGCCTCGTACCACTTGGCCATCGCATCGGCGATGCCGCTGACCAGGGTGCGCTCCGGGGCCAGGCGCACCAGGTGGTGATCAAAGATCAACAGGTCGGGGCAGCGGGCCAGGGCCAGATCGCCCAGGAAGGCACCCTGGGGGGTGTAGATGTTGGCCAGGGCTGTCCAGCCGGCACAGGTGGCCGCACTGGTGGGCACGGTGATGCAGCTCAGGCCATGGCGGTGGGCAAGCAGTTTGCCGGCATCCAGCACCTTGCCACCGCCCATGGCGATCACGGCGTCGGCGCGGTGCAGCTCCAGTTCAACGGCGAGGCGAGTGAGGTCGGCTTCACAGCAGTCGTGCTGGAGCTCGGCCCCGCAGACCTCCAGACCAGCGGCCTCGAGTTCAACCCTGCGGCTCTGGCGCAGGGCAGCGGTGGCGGAGCTGCGGCCGAGCAGCAGGGGGCGCTTGGTAAGAGCAGCTAGGGACCCGAGGGCCTGGGACCAGGCTCCGGGGCCCCGCAGCACCAGGGCCGGAGCGATTGCATGTTGGCTAACGGGGTTGGTCATCCCGGCACGATCTTCATCCCAGCTGCAAACATCAGGCCGGAATTCTGGCTCGAACCGCTCAGACGCCTGCAGCAGCAAGCTCCAGCTCGGCCGGCAGGGCCGCCTGCTTGCGAATCACTACCTGCTTGTCGGCGTTGACGTCAACCAGGGCTGAGTCACCATCGCCGATCCGGCCGCTGAGGAATTCCTCGGCCAGAGAATCTTCTAGCAGGCGCATAACGGCGCGGCGCAGCGGCCGGGCCCCATAGGAGGGGTTGTAACCCTCCTCCACAAGGCGCTCCTTGAAGGCCTCGGTCACCGACAGGGTGATTCCCTTGTCAGACATACGGCTGAAGACGTCCTTGAGCATGATGTCGGCGATGACCTTGACCTCATCACGGGTGAGCTGGCGGAAGACGATGATCTCGTCAAGACGGTTGAGGAATTCGGGGCGGAAGTATTGCTTGAGCTCCTCATTTACAAGGGAGCGGATGCGGTTGTAATTGGTTTCATCCGCATCACCGCCACCGAATTCAAAACCGAGCCCACCGCCGCCCTTCTCGATCACCTTCGAGCCGATGTTTGAGGTCATGATGATCAAGGTGTTCTTGAAATCGACCGTGCGGCCCTTGGAATCGGTCAGGCGGCCGTCTTCGAGCAGCTGGAGCAGCAGGTTGAACACATCGGGGTGGGCTTTCTCGATCTCATCGAAGAGAACCACGGTGTAGGGGCGACGCCGCACCGCTTCAGTGAGCTGGCCACCCTCGTTGAAGCCCACATAGCCGGGTGGAGAGCCGATCAGTTTGCTGACCGTGTGGCGCTCCATGAATTCGGACATATCGAGGCGGATCATCGCCTCCTCACTGCCGAAGAAGTAGGCCGCCAGGGATTTGGTCAGCTCGGTTTTGCCCACGCCGGTGGGGCCGGAAAAGATGAAACTGGCAATCGGGCGATTGGGATTCTTGAGGCCGACCCGGGCCCGACGGATAGCCCGGGAAACGGCCTTGACGGCTTCGTCCTGGCCGATCAGGCGCTGGTGGAGGGTGTCCTCCATGTTCAGAAGTTTGGCCGATTCACTCTCGGTGAGCTTCTGCACCGGCACACCGGTCCAGGAGGCCACGATGTGGGCGATGTCCTCCTCCGTGACCATCGGCGTACGCAGCTGGTCCACCGGCGCTTCGGCCAGGGCAACTCCTCCCGGTTCGCTGGTGCCGGCGGGCCCATCCTCCTTGCGAGCCTGCAGGATCGAGCGGATCTGATCACGCAGTTCCACCTCCTTATCGCGCAGTTCACCTGCCTTGGTGAAGTCCTGGTCGCGCACCGCATCTTCCTTGTCCTTCTGGACGGCGCGCAACTGCCTATCCACCTCCTTGGCGGCCGGGGGGAGCTTGGAATTCATCAACCTGACGCGGCTGCCGGCCTCATCGACCAGATCGATGGCCTTATCCGGCAGGAAGCGGTCTGAGATGTAGCGGTCACCCAGGGTGGCTGCCGCAATCAGGGCATCATCGGCGATCTTGAGACGGTGGTGGGTTTCGTAGCGCTCCTTGAGGCCGCGCAGGATCTCAATCGTTTCATCAACGGAGGGTTCTCCCACCATCACAGGCTGGAAGCGACGCTCCAGGGCCGCATCCCGCTCTATGTGCTTGCGGTATTCATCGAGGGTGGTGGCCCCGATGCACTGCAGCTCCCCACGGGCAAGAGCTGGTTTGAGGATGTTGGCTGCATCGATGGCGCCCTCGGCGGCTCCCGCCCCGATCAGGGTGTGCACCTCGTCGATCACCAGGATCACATTTCCGGCTCCGCGGATCTCCTCCATGATCTTCTTGAGGCGCTCCTCAAATTCACCGCGGTATTTGGTGCCCGCGACCAACAGGCCGATATCCAGGGTCAGAACCCGCTTTTCCTCCAGAATGTCCGGCACGTCGCCGGAGTTGATCCGCTGGGCCAGCCCCTCGGCGATGGCGGTCTTGCCTACGCCGGGCTCTCCAATCAGCACCGGATTGTTTTTGGTGCGGCGCCCCAGGATCTGGATCACCCGTTCAATCTCGTTCTGACGCCCCACCACCGGGTCAAGCTTGCCGTCTGCGGCTTGCTGGGTGAGGTTGCTGCCGAATTCATCGAGGGTGGGAGTCTTGGTGGATCCCTTGCCACCACCACCGCCTGAGGTCACCTCGGCGGTTTCGCCCAGCATCCTGATCACCTGGGTGCGCACCTTGGCCAGGTCTACGCCGAGGTTCTCGAGCACCCGTGCGGCAACGCCTTCACCCTCGCGGATCAGACCCAGCAGCAGGTGTTCGGTACCGATGTAATTGTGACCCAGTTGCCTGGCTTCCTCGAGGGAAAGCTCAAGCACCCGTTTGGCCCGGGGTGTGAAGGGAATTTCCACAGCCACAAATCCGGATCCCCGGCCGATGATCTTCTCCACCTCAACGCGGGCATCCTTGAGGTTGACCCCCATCGACTTGAGCACCTTCGCGGCCACACCGGTGCCCTCACCGATCAGACCCAGAAGGATCTGCTCGGTGCCCACAAAGTTGTGACCAAGGCGCCGGGCCTCTTCCTGGGCCAGCATGATCACCTTGATGGCCTTCTCGGTAAACCGCTCGAACATGGGCCTAGGCCTGGTGCAAGTTCCACCAAGCTACCAGGGTTGTCGGGAGGGGTGTGGTTTAGGTTCGCTCAAAGCCAGATCGACTGCCACCACTGCAAGTCAGCGGGCTTTTGCAAACAACTTAAGCTGACGATGTTGCGGGTTTCAGCAATAAAAAAAGCCGGTTATCCACACCCGGCCCCTCCGGCCCCCGTTGATCCCAGCCCCACCCATTGGATCAGGGCATCGTCCCCATTGCGGTAGTAACCGCGACGCACCCCCGCATCCCGGAAGCCGCAACGGCGATAGAGGGCCACCGCGGCGCCGTTGCCCGGGGCAACCTCCAGGGTTGCGTGCAGGGCTCCGCTGCCACGGGCGATCTCCAGCAGCGCTTCGAGCACCCTGCCGCCCAGGCCCCGGCGTCTCTGCTCTAGAGCAACTGCCACCAGGGTGATGTGCAGTTCATCGAGCACCAGCCAGCCGCAGGCCATGGCAAGCAGCCGCTCCCCCCGCCAGAGCCCCACCCCCGGCCGGCGCTGATCCGCCAATTCAACTTGCCATTGGCTGGCGGTCCACAGGCCCCCCAGGCTGGCCCTGTCGAGGTCGAGGCAGGCCCGCAAATCGTCGGGCATGAGCAGGGCCTGGCGCAGCGGCGCCAAGGGCTTCCGTACATTCATGCTGCCTCGACCCCGTGCGGCTCCAGCCATGGTGACCTCCCGTGAGCCAACAGCCCCTTCACGGCCGTTTGAGGTTGGCCAGGACCAGCTGAGTCCAAACCGCAACCTCACCCCCCTGACCACCCGACTGGACGCCCAGGGCCAACTGAGCCTGGGGGACTGCACCCTCAGCGACCTGGCCCGCCGCTATGGCACACCCCTTTACGTTCTCGATGAGGCCACCCTGCGGGCCACCTGCCGCGCCTATCGCGAAGCCCTGGCCCGCCACTATCCGGGCGACGCTCTGGCCCTGTATGCCTCCAAGGCCAACAGCTCCCTGGCGATCACCGCCGTGGTGGCCGCGGAGGGACTGGGACTCGATGCGGTGTCTGCCGGAGAACTGCTCACCGCGTTTCAGGGGGGCATGGCCGGCGAGCGGATCGTGTTGCACGGCAACAACAAAAGCAGCGAGGAACTGGCCCTGGCCTTGGCCCATGGGGTCACCGTGGTACTGGACAACTGGCGGGAACTGGAGCTGCTCTCCGAGCTGGCAGCAGACTTCGCTGGCCCCGCCCGGCTGATGCTGCGTTTCACTCCGGGCATCGAGTGCCACACCCATGAGTACATCCGCACGGGTCACCTCGACAGCAAATTTGGCTTCGATCCCGACCAGCTCGAGGCGGTACTGCGGCACCTGACCACCTGCCCCTGGGCCCGTCTCACCGGCCTGCACGCCCACATCGGCTCCCAGATCTTCGAGCTCGAGCCCCACCGCGATCTGGCCGGGGTGCTGGCCGACGCCCTGGCCCTGGCCCGATCCCTAGGCCATCCGGTGGAGGATCTCAATGTGGGGGGCGGCCTCGGGATCCGCTATGTGGCCAGCGACGATCCCCCCTCCATCGAAGCCTGGGTGCGCACCGTGGCCGAAGCAGTGGTTTCGGCCTGCCGGGAGCGGGGGCTCGAACTGCCGCGGCTGCTCTGCGAACCCGGCCGCTCCCTTGTGGCGACAGCGGGGGTCACCCTTTATCGGGTGGGCAGCCGCAAGCAAATACCAGGCCTGC
This sequence comes from Synechococcus sp., assembly GCA_035284945.1. Classification (GTDB taxonomy): domain Bacteria; phylum Cyanobacteriota; class Cyanobacteriia; order PCC-6307; family Cyanobiaceae; genus Cyanobium_A. The sequence continues at coordinate 1,984 of JAYKGS010000006.1, read as the reverse complement.
GTACCTACCTCGCCGTGGACGGGGGCATGAGCGACAACCCGAGGCCGATCACCTACCAGTCCCAGTACACGGCCCTGCTGGCAGATCGCCCCATGGCCGAGGCCAGCGAAACCGTCACTGTGGCCGGCAAGCACTGCGAGTCCGGCGACGTGCTGCTCAAGGATCTGGCCCTGCCTCCCGCAGCTCCGGGGGATGTGCTGGTGGTGTTCGCCACCGGTGCCTACAACGCCTCGATGGGATCCAACTACAACCGCATTCCCCGGCCAGCGGCCGTGCTTGTCACTGAGGGCATGGCCGAGCTGGTGCAGCGGCGCGAGCAGCCGGAAGACCTACTGCGCTACGACGTTCTGCCAGCGCGTCTGCGATCCCTAGGCTGACCCCAACGTCTGGAGGGGCTGTGATCGGGCCGCAACTTGGGGGGTTGCTTAGCCTCATCGATCCACGCCTGCTCCTGGATCTGCTCTTTGCCACCAGCCTGGGTGTGCTGGTGCTGGGCCGGATCACTGAACCCCGCACCCTCTGGCTGCTGCGCGGCTATCTGCTGCTGGTAGCCCTGGCCTGGGTTGTGCAGCGCTATGCCGATCTGCCCCTCACCAGTAAACTGGTGGATGCGCTGGTATTGGCCTGCAGCCTGGCTCTGGCCATTCTCTGGCAGGGAGAACTGAGGCGCTTGATGGAACTGCTGGGCACCGGGCGTCTGAGGATACTTTTTGACGACCGCAGCCGAGACCAGTTGGGTTCAGGCTCTGTCGCGGTGCTCAGCGAAGCGGCCGGACGCCTCTCCCAGGCCCGTCGCGGGGGCTTGATCGTGGTGGACCTGGGCTGCGACCTGCGGCCCGAGGATTTCCTCAACCCCGGCATTGATATCGATGCCAAGTTGACGGTTGACCTGCTGCTCAACCTGTTCGCCGCCGACACACCCCTCCACGATGGGGCCGTGCTCGTGAAGGCAAATAGGATCGTTGCTGCAGGTGTGATCCTGCCCCTCTCCCGCCAGGGGATCAATCGTTACGGCACTCGCCACCTGGCCGCTCTGGGGCTCACCGAGCGCTTCGACCAGTGTCTGGTGATTGTGGTGTCGGAGGAAACGGGCACCCTTGCCCTGGCAAGCCAGGGCCGGTTGGAGAGGCCGATCACCAGCTCTCGCCTGCACGATCTGCTCAGCAAGGCCCTGTCCTTGCCTGCGGGTCGTACCGTGTCCAAGGACAAGCCGGAAACCCGCGGATGAGTCGCGCCTTGGCGACTGACACTGTGACCGCCGCCCAGGTTGGGCTGTCGGGCCTCGACGGGGCCCGGCTGCCTCGCCACGTGGCCGTGATCATGGACGGCAACGGCCGCTGGGCCAAGCAGCGCAACCTGCCCAGGGTGATGGGTCACCGCGAGGGCGTCGAGGCGCTCAAACGCACCCTGCGCCTCTGCAGCGACTGGGGCATCGGCGCCCTCACCGCCTACGCCTTCTCCACCGAGAACTGGAACCGTCCGGGGGAGGAGGTGAGCTTCCTGATGACCCTGTTCGAGCGGGTGCTGGCGCGGGAGCTGGTGGCCCTCGAGCAGGAGCAGGTGCGCATCCGCTTCCTGGGGGATCTCGAGCAGCTGCCGGCGGGCCTGCAGCAGCTGATCAGCGATGCCACGGCCCGCACCGCGGCCAACACCGGCATCCGCTTCAACGTGTGCACCAACTACGGCGGCCGCCGGGAGCTGGTGCGGGCCGCCCGCCTGCTGGCGGAGCGGGCCGCCCGCGGCGAGCTCGATCCCGCCGCCATCGATGAACAGCTGTTCGCCGCCGAGCTCCACACCGCCGGTGAGCCCGACCCCGATCTGCTGATCCGCACCAGCGGCGAGCAGCGCATCAGCAACTTTCTGCTCTGGCAGCTGGCCTACGCCGAAATCCACATCACCGACGTGCTGTGGCCCGATTTCGACGAGGGGGCCCTGCTGGGAGCCCTGCTCGATTACCAGGGGCGCCAGCGCCGTTTCGGCGGTG
>JAYKGS010000005.1:0-23762 GCA_035284945.1 Synechococcus sp. | reverse complement strand
CGATCGCCGGCGCTTCGCCGATGTGCGCCGCCGCGTCAACATCTCGCCGCTCGGTGCCGCCGCCCTGGCCGGCACGCCGGTGCCGATCGATCGCCGCCACACCGCCGCCACGCTGGGTTTCGAGGCGATCTATGCCAACAGCCTGGATGCTGTGAGCGACCGCGACTTCGCCGTGGAGTTCATGGCTGCCGCCAGCCTGGTGATGGTGCACCTGAGCCGGCTCAGCGAGGAGGTGATTCTCTGGGCGAGTGAGGAGTTCGGTTTCGTGGCGCTGAGCGACCGCTGCGCCACCGGCAGCAGCCTGATGCCGCAGAAGAAGAACCCGGATGTGGCCGAGCTGGTGCGAGGCAAGTGCGGCCGGGTGTTTGGCCACCTGATGGGGCTGCTGACGATGATCAAGGGCCTGCCGCTTGCCTACAACAAGGACTTCCAGGAAGACAAGGAAGCCCTGTTTGATGGGGTGCGCACCTGCCTCGATTGCCTCGAGGCCATGGCGATCCTGTTTGAGGAGGGTTTGGAGTTTCGGCCCGAGAGGCTCGAGCAGGCCGTCTCATCTGATTTTTCCAATGCCACCGACGTGGCCGACTATCTCGTGGCGAAAGGAGTGCCCTTTCGTGAGGCCTATCAGCTGGTGGGCGGACTGGTGAAGGACTGTCTGGCGGAGGGCATTCTGCTTGGGGATTTGCCGCTGGAGCGCTGGCAGCAGCTTCATGCTGCCTTTGAAAGCGACATCCACGCGGCGATAACCCCCCGTCAGGTGGTGGCCGCACGCCGCAGTGAGGGGGGTACGGGGTTTGGTCAGGTGCAGGAGCAGCTGCAACGAATTCGTAGACGACTTGACTCCTAGGGGCCGTCAGCTTTTGCCGGGCGTCTTAAGGTTCTGGGGTTAGCGGCCTAAGGGCCCACATGCATCGGCCCCGCGGTCGATCTTCGGTTCGTGAGCATCTTTGTCGGCAATCTTCCTTTCCGCGCTGAGCAGGACGACGTTGCGGAATTGTTTGCACCCTTCGGTGACGTGGTCAACTGTTCCTTGCCCCTCGAGCGAGACACCGGGCGTAAGCGCGGTTTCGCCTTCGTGGAGATGGCCGATGACGCTGCCGAATCCAAGGCCATTGATGCCCTGCAGGGGGCTGAGTTGATGGGGCGTCCCCTGCGCATCAATAAGGCGGAGCCCCGCGGGGCCGGGGGCGGGGGTCAGCGTCGTGGGGGCGGTGGTGGTGGTGGCTATGGCGGCGGGGGTAGCGGTGGCTATGGCGGCGCTGGCGGGAGGAGCAATGGCGGCGGTTCCGGAGCACGCGGCTGGGAGGACCGCAGCTATGGCTCCGGTGCTCCTGCCCCAAGCGAGAGTTTTGATGCTGGCCGCACCCGCCGCCGCCGCAGCGCTGGCGGCGGTGACTCCGGAGGAGGCGACTACTACGGGGGAGCAGAAGGCTAGGCAGGGTTTCGGCGGGGCAGGCGATCCCTGCCTAACAGCCCCGCTCTTCCAGGGTCCGGGCCGCAGCGTCCAGCACGCCCGGTTCGGCATCCCGGCAGCCTGCGGCCTGGGTGAGGCCATGGCGCCAGCGCCTGGCCCCCTCCATCCCCTCCACCAGGTGGACCAGATGGCGGGCGATCGGCCAGAGCCGATTTCCCCGCTGGCGCCAACGTTCCGCATGGGGAATCAGGCCCCGCACCACGCTGGATGCGGTAGCCCTGGGCTGGCTGTGGTCGGCGAACACCCGCCGGTCCACCTCCACCCATTGCAGGGGGTGCCCATAGGCGGCCCGGCCCACCATCACCCCATCTACCTGCTGGAGCTGGTCAAGGCAGCTCTCCAGGTTGGTCAGGCCGCCGTTCAGCTCGATGGTTAGACTGGGCCGATCCCTTTTGAGCTGGCGTACCACCTCAGGGCGCAGGGGCGGGATGGTGCGGTTCTGTTTGGGATCGAGCCCCGCCAGCCAAGCCTTGCGTGCATGGACCGCAAAGCGACAGGCCCCTGCTGCCGCCAGGGCGTCGACGAAGGTCAGCAACTCGGCGTAGCTGTCGTGCTCGTCAATGCCGATCCGGTGTTTCACCGTGACCGGCAGGGGGCTGGCGGCGGCCATGGCGGCCACACAGCGGGAGACCTGGTCGGGATCGGCCATCAGACAGGCTCCGAAGCGGCCCTTTTGCACCTTTTCGCTAGGACAACCCACATTCAGGTTGATTTCGTCATAGCCCCAGTCGGCAGCCAACTGGGCGGCCTCCGCCAGCAGCGCCGGACTGTCGCCCCCCACCTGCAGGGCCAGGGGTTTTTCGGCCGGATCAAAGCCCAGCAACCGCTCCAGCCGCCCATCGGGCTGACTGGAACCCCTTTCCCGACGGGCGTGATGGAGGGCCTGGGCAACCACCATCTCCGTGTAGAGCAGGCTGCGCCGGCTGATCTGACGCATCATCAACCGGAAGTGTCTATCCGTGTAGTCCAGCATCGGAGCCACACTGAAGCGATAGCTGGCCGGATCGAACTGCCCCATGTCCCCATGCTGCCCGCCAGTGCTGCCGCCTAGCCATGGCGCCTAGGGAAGCCGCCGTGGTGGTGGCAGGGGGTGGAGCGGCGGGCTTCATGGCGGCCATCGCCGCCGCTGAGGCGGGTGTGGGCGATATCGCCCTGCTAGAGGCCACCAGCGAACCCCTGCACAAAGTGTTGATCAGTGGCGGCGGCCGTTGCAACGTCACCCATGCCTGCTGGGAACCTCTGGCGCTGGTGGGGCATTACCCCCGTGGCGGCAAGGCCCTGCGTGGCCCCTTTGCCAGGTTTGCCCCGGCCGATGCGGTGGCCTGGTTTGCCCGGCACGGGCTGGAGCTGGTGGAGGAGCCCGATGGCCGTCTGTTTCCCAGCTCCAACCGCTCCGAGTCCGTGGTTGCCAGCCTGCGCCGAGCGGCCCTGCGGGCCGGCGTGCGGTTTCAGGCGGGAGTGGCTCTACAGGGGGCTGCCGTGGCTGGTGGCGGAGGCTTTGCCCTGCAGCTCCGCGGTGGCCAGCTCCCGCAGATGACAGCCGGGCGGTTGGTTCTGGCAACTGGCAGCCACCCCAGCGGCCGCCGCCTGGCGGCGAGCCTGGGCCATGGACTGGTTCCTCCGGTGCCTTCCCTGTTCACCCTGGCCATGGCGGGGGATCCTCTGCTCGAGCTGGCTGGAGTGGTGATGGATCCGGTGGAGCTGGCCTTGCAGTTGCCCCCGGATCGGGCTGGCGGCGGGACGGGCACTCGTTTTCGCCAGCGGGGCAGGGTGCTGATCACCCACTGGGGCATCTCCGGACCGGCAACCCTGCGCCTTACGGCCTTTGCGGCGCGGGCCCTCAAGGCTGCGGGGTACCGCGCTGATTTGCGGCTCGATTGGACTGGCGGCCAGTCCCAGGCCGAGCTGGAGAGCATGTTTGTCGAAGCCAGGCGCGGTCAGGCCAAACGACAGCTTGCCAACTGGCGGCCTTGGCCGCAGCTGAGTCGCCGTCTCTGGTTGGCTCTGTTGCGTGGCCATGCCGTTGACCCCAGCCAGCGCTGGGCCGACCTGACCAAGCATCAGCAGCTGGAGCTGATCAGGGCCCTGCGGGACACTCGGGTTGCGGTGACAGGCAGGGGACCTTTCGGAGAAGAATTTGTGACGGCCGGAGGCATCCCCCTCGGTGAGGTCAACCTGGCCACGATGGAAAGCCGCCGCCAAGCGGGCCTTTATCTCGTGGGTGAACTGCTGGACGTAGATGGAGTCACCGGCGGATTTAACTTTCAGCACTGCTGGAGCAGTGGCTGGCTTGCTGGTCAGGCACTGGCCAAGGGATGAAGGGGCTGGTTTAAGCCTATTTAATTTGATCAAATACGGAGAACATTGGTAGATACATGGCCAGCAGAATTGAGCCAACGATGCCGCCAACAACGACGATAAGTGCCGGCTCCAGCATGGAGGTCAAAGCCTTGACTGTGGCACTTACTTCATCTTCATAGAAGTCTGCAACCTTGGAGAGCATGGTGTCCATCTCTCCTGTTTCTTCGCCGATAGACATCATACTGATTGAAAGGTCTGGGAATACCTTCATTTTGCCGAGGGCCACGCTCAGGGGAACGCCTTGGAGCACTCCTTCGCGACTGCTTTTGATCGCATCGGACATGATCGCGTTATTGGTTATATCTTTTACGATGTCAAGCGACATTAGAATGGGCACTCCTGCCCGGGAGAGTGAACTGAAGGTTCGGCAAAACTGCGCGGTGGTTGATTTTTGAATAAGTTCGCCAAACAGGGGAAGTCTGAGTATGAGTGAATCAACCCTGCGCTTGCCAGGCGGAGTGGAATAAAATCTGATAAAAATATAAACAAAAACTGCCAGGCTGGCTGCCAGGTAAAGGGTGAATTGGGATCTCAGCAAGCTGCTTAGATTTACCATCGCCTGGGTAAACCAGGGCAATTCAGCGCCAAGGCCATCAAAGATGCCCGCAAAGGTAGGAATAATAAAAATAGTCATGCCAAGGAATACTGCCACTGCTATAAATAGCACTGCTACCGGGTAGCCCATGGCGCCTTTGATCTGATTTTGAAGCTTGGCATTGTCCTCCAGCAGCTTGGCGAGACGTTTCAGTGATTCATCGAGCACCCCACCCGCTTCCCCGGCTTCCACCATGGCGATGGTAAGTTTGTCAAAAACCTTCGGCCACCGTCTCAGGGCTTCGCCAAGCGAGGTGCCCTGGTTCACTTCCAGGCTGATCGATTCGAGAGCACGTTTGAACATTGGCAGCTTTTGCTGGCTAGCCATCAGATCGATGCTCCGTACTATGGGAACGCCAGCATTCACCAGGGCGGCCATCTTGCTTGCAAAAACGGCCTTTTCCCTGATTCCTGGTCTGGCTTCAATCAGCTCGCTGAGGCTCGAGAAGTTGAGCTTCTGATTAAGGAGTGATCTGGCGTTGGATTCGCTTATAGATGACTGGGTTTTCTGTTTGATCTCGGTTGCTCGGATGCCGCGCAGCCGCAGGGAGCGTTTAGCCTGGCCTGGATCTGCAGCTTCCACGTCAATGACAGCTGCTTTCCCCCTGGGGTTGATGTAAGTGGCGGCATAGGTGGGCATGGATTAGCCCAATTGGTTGACGAGCCGTTTGAGTTCTTCTGGTCTGGATGATTTTAAAAGCGCCGTTTCCAGACTGATCTGGCTGCTTAACACCAGGTTGGCAAGGGCCTTCTCAAGTGTTTGCATGGACAGTTGTCCCCCTGTCTGGATCTGGGAATAAAGCTGGGCTGTCTTAGCTTCCCTGATCAGGTTTGCCGTTGCCGGCGTGTTGATCATTATCTCCTGAGCCAGCACCCTGCCATTTTCGCCAGGGATTTGATGTTGGCGCTTGCATAGGGTTTGGGCAAATACCGCCACTAGGCTGGTGCTCAGCTGTACCCGGATCTGGGTTTGCTGGCCAGCTGGGAACACATCAACCATTCGATCAACGGTTTGGGCCGCGGAACTGGTGTGCAGGGTTGCGAAGACGAGGTGACCAGTTTCGGCAGCTGTGATTGCCAGCTGAATTGTTTCAAGGTCACGTAGTTCCCCTACAAGAATCACGTCCGGATCCTCTCGAAGAGCAGCCCTAAGTGCATTCGAAAAGCTGCGAGTATCTTCACTTACTTGTCGTTGATGGATGATGCTTTTGACCGGCTTATAGGTGAATTCAATGGGGTCTTCAATAGTAAGTATGTGCTCGGCGCGTGTTTGATTAATGTGCTCAAGTATGGCTGCCAGTGTGGTCGTTTTGCCCGAGCCTGTGGGGCCTGTCACCAGGATTAGGCCCTTTGGAGTATGGCTAATTTCCTCTACAACTGGGGGTAGGCCCAGGCTATGGAGCGATGGCACCGTATTGGCCAGGGCCCTCAGGCAGGCGGCGTAGCTACCTCGCTGTCTGTAGACATTCACTCTGAAGCGGGCTAGGCCTTTGAGGCCGTAGGCGCAATCGAGTTCCCAAGCTTGTTCGAGTTGCTTTCGCTGGGAGTTATTAAGCAATGAAAATATCAGCCTGTTGCATGCATCTTCCTCCAGGATTTCCGGCTGCAAGGGCCTAAGTTGCCCATTAAATCTTCCATAGGGTGGCAAGCCGGCGCTGATGTGTAGATCGCTGCCTCCATCAACTACAAGTTGGCCCATCAGGTCTTCGATCGTTACGGCCATTGGTTGCTCAGCGAGTGGTAAGACAGTAGGGACATTCAAGCCATTCGTCATGGAGACCAGCACCACAACTTCTGCAGGTCAGGGTGCTCAATGAGCGTGATCTACGCTCTGACTCGAGCCCGGAATCAGTCAGTAACATCCGTTCCACCTCACTCAGGGTCGTATGGCCATCGCGCACCAGCTGGAGTCCATAGCCCAAAAGGGTTTTCATGCCATTTTCAAGGGCAATCCGCTTGAGAACGTCGGTGCTTTCATGTTTGGCCACAGCCGCAGCAAGACCGTCGCTCATTCGCAGAATCTCGTATACGGCTACACGGCCTTTGTAGCCGGCCCCATTACAGGTATTACAGCGGTTGTGATGGCTGCGGTTCTGGGTGTTGGCTTTGTAGAAGGTGACATGGGTCTCGTTACTTGCTAGTAATCCAAATCTGGCCAGTTCTTCGGGGCTCGGCCCATAGCTGATTCGACAATCTGGGCATACCCTGCGGACCAGGCGCTGGGAGACGATTCCGATCAGTGAAGCACTTACCATGAAGGTTTCTACACCCATCTCACTCAGGCGCGCTATGGCACTGGCTGCATCGTTGCAGTGCAGGGTTGTCATCACCAGGTGGCCAGTGAGGGCTGCTTCTATTGCCGTTTTAGCTGTTTCCAGGTCGCGGGTTTCGCCTACGAGCAGCACGTCTGGGTCCTGACGCATGAAGGCTCTCAGGGCCGTACTGAAGTCAAAGCCCTTATCGCGGTTTACCTGGGTCTGGGTGATTCCAGGGAGGGTGTATTCGATTGGATCTTCAACTGTGGAGATATTGATTCCAGGATCATTTCGCTCCGCTAACAGTGCATAGAGGGTGGTGGATTTACCAGATCCGGTGGGCCCGGTGACCAGCAGCATCCCGTAGGGTTTTGAGCCCATTTCCCGCAGGGTCTGGCGGGCCGCCGGATCGGTGATCAGCGCGTCCAAGCCCAGCTGGGTGGCACTGCTGTCCAGCAGACGCAGGCAGATCTTCTCGCCGTTGCGACCTGGCAGGGTGCTGACCCGGAAATCCATCTTTCGTCCTCTGAACATCCGTCGGATGCGGCCGTCCTGGGGCAGGCGGCGCTCGGCGATGTCGAGCTCCGCCATGATCTTGAGGCGGGAGGTGACCGCCGGAGTGAGGCTTTTGGGCAGGTCTTCAAACTGTTTCTGCAGCACGCCATCAAGGCGGAAGCGCACCTCCAGGCTGTTTTCCTGGGGTTCGACATGGATGTCGCTCGCCCCGGAGGTGAGGGCCTCGATCAGGATCCTGTCCACCAGGCTGATGATCGGCGAGGCATTGCCACTGCCTCCTGCTGCGCCACTGGATTCCAGATCTTCGATCTCGGCGATCTCCTGGAGCTGGCCTGGCCCCGGCGTGGCTATCCCCAGCTCCTGGGTCAGGGATCGGGTTGCGGCCGTCGGGGAACTTGGGGGCAGCAATTGGCCTGGACGCGAAGGTGTGGAGCTCATGGCCTCAGGAGGTGCGGGCTTCCGCCGCTTGTGGGAGGTCGGCCTGGAGCTTCAGCATGTCTAAAACTAATGTCTGTTCCTGTCAGCCATGAACGGTGACACCTCAATGAGCGGCGACAGCACCATGCCAGGCGATAGCTCCATACCCGCTGACACCAATGCTGGAGCCGGTTCTGACCATTCCTCCGTCTCCAGCAGCTCCGGTGAGCCTCAGCAGAGCGGCGCTGCCGGGGAAGATTCGGGCGAGGGTGCAGGGATTGGGTTTTCCGATGCCGAACCGGAAACCGCTTCCCAGTTGAGGGAAAAACTGGTTTCCCTGACCGCGGAGCATGAGGCCCTCACTGGTCAGTACATGAGATTGGCGGCTGATTTTGACAATTTTCGCAAGCGACAGAGTCGTGACAGCGAGGATCTGCGCCTCCAGATCACCTGCTCCACTCTCGGTGAGATCCTGCCTGTGTTGGACAACTTCGATCGGGCTCGACAGCAGCTCAGTCCCCAGCATGAGGAAGCCCAGGCCCTGCATCGCAGCTACCAGGGCCTTTATAAACAGCTGGTGGATGTCTTCAAACAATTGGGCGTGTCGCCCATGCGGGTCGAGGGGGAGCCCTTTGACCCAAGCCTGCATGAGGCGGTGTTGAGGGAGCCCAGCGAGCACCACCCCGAGGATGTGGTGATTGAGGAGCTGCAGCGCGGCTACCACCTCAACGGCAGGGTGCTTCGCCATGCTCTGGTGAAGGTTTCAATGGGGCCTGGTCCGGCCGGTTCCGGCGAGGCCGCCCCAGCTGGTCCAGGCGAGCCTGAGGAGCTCAACGGCTGATGGCCGATTACTACGACCTGCTGGGCGTTGCTCGAGATGCCGACCCAGACACCCTGAAACGGGCCTACAGGCGGCTGGCGCGCCAATACCACCCTGACGTCAACAAGGATCCTGGTGCAGAGGACCGGTTCAAGGAGATCGGCCGTGCCTACGAGGTGCTCAGTGATCCCCAGACCCGGGGCCGTTACGACCAGTTCGGCGAGGCGGGTCTGGGGGGTGGCGGGGGCATGCCCGACATGGGCGACATGGGGGGATTCGCCGACCTGTTTGAGACCTTTTTCAGCGGTTTCGGCGGGGCTGCTCCTGGTCAGGGCTCCCGGCGGCGAGGGCCCAACCAGGGGGACGACCTGCGCCTGGATTTCACCATCAGCTTCCAGGAGGCGGTCTTCGGCGTCGAGAAGGAGGTGCAGATCCGCCATCTCGAAACCTGCAACACCTGCCAGGGCTCGGGTGCCAAGCCAGGCAGTGGACCCACCAGCTGCGGAACCTGCGGCGGGTCCGGCCAGGTGCGCCGGGCTACCCGAACCCCCTTCGGCAACTTCACCCAGGTGGCGGCCTGTCCCACCTGTGAGGGCAGTGGCCAGGTGATTGCCGACCCCTGTAACGCCTGTGGTGGTCAGGGTCTGCAGCAGGTGCGAAAGAAGCTGCGGATCAACATTCCTGCCGGGGTTGATTCCGGCACCAGGCTACGGGTCGCCAATGAGGGGAATGGGGGCCAGCGCGGTGGCCCCAGCGGAGATCTCTACGTGTTTCTTACCGTTCAGCCGGCTCCTGGTCTGCGTCGTGATGGCATCCACATCAATTCGGAGGTGACGCTGAACTATCTCCAGGCAATTCTGGGTGACACCATCGAGGTGGTTACGGTCGATGGCCATGAGCAGCTGGAAATTCCCCCCGGCACCCAGCCCGGGGCGGTGATCACCCTGCAGGGCAAGGGAGTCCCCAAGCTGGGCAATCCGGTGGCCCGAGGCAACCATCTGTTCAGCATCAAGGTGCAGCTGCCCACCAAGCTCAATGGTGAGGAGCGCCAGCTGCTTGAGCAGCTGGCAGGCCATCACACCAGCAAGGGCCATAGGCATCCCCATAAAAGTGGTCTGTTCGGAGGTCTGTTTGGTTGACAGCCGGCGCCGCCCCTTGGGAGCCGGTGGCCCAGCTGGACCTGCGCGGTACCCCCTGTCCACTCAATTTCATCCGCACCAAACTGGCCCTCGAACGGCTTGGCTTCGGCGAGGTTCTGATGGTCGATCTCGATGCGGGCGAGCCCCAGCAGCTGGTGAGCGAAGGCCTGGTCAGCGCCGGGCACCGGGTCGAATGCCGGTCCCACCCCCACCAGGAGGGCGCGGTGCGTCTGCTGGTGCTGCGTCATGGCGGTTGAGCCAAACCCCTTGCGCCTGAGCGGGCTGGTGGTTTCCCTGCTAGCCAACTACTGCTGGGTGGAGTTGGACCAACCTGGCTCCAGCGGGCCCACCCGCCTGCTCTGTACCCGACGCACCCGGCTTGGCAAGCGGGGCCAGACCATCGCCGTTGGCGATCACGTCTGGCTGGAGGGTATCGATTGGCCGGCCAGAAGGGGGGCCGTGGCGGGCCTCAAGCCCCGCGATGGCCTGCTGGAGCGGCCCGCTGTGGCGAATGTGACCAGGGTTTTGGTGGTGGTGGCCCTGGCCAAGCCTGAGCTTGATCCCATGCAGCTGACCCGCTTCCTGCTGACGGCTGAGGCCACGGGCCGGCCGGTGCTGTTGGTTTTCTCCAAGGCCGACCTGGTCTCCCCAATGGTCGCAGCTGAGTGGTGTGGGCGGGCTGCTGCCTGGGGTTACGAGGCCCTGGCGGTATCCACCCTGACCGGTCAGGGTCTGGAGCGGCTCAGCCAGCGGCTCAGGGAGCCGGGTATTGCCGTGCTGTGCGGACCCTCCGGCGTCGGCAAGAGCAGTGTGCTCAATGCCCTCTGCCCGGAGCTGGGCCTGCGGGTGGCGGCGGTGTCGGGGCGGCTGCAGCGGGGGCGCCACACCACCCGTCATGTGGAGCTTTTCCCGGTGGCTCCAGGCGCCCTGATGGCCGACACACCTGGCTTCAATCGACCAGAACTGCCCGGTGAGGCCGCTGATCTGGGCCCCCTATTCCCGGAAATACGCAGGCGGCTCGAGGCAGGTAGTTGCCGTTACAAGAACTGCCTGCACCAGGGGGATCCAGGCTGTGCTGTTGGGGTCGACTGGGAGCGGCATGCTCTCTACAGCCAGTGTCTGGCGGATCTTGCCGCCCTGCCTGGGCGGCAGGTCAGGGTTGCCGATCGGTCTGGGACCCCAGGCCTCGCCAGCCATCTGCGGCGGCCATCCAGGCGGCTTCTACGCCAGCAGGTGCTGAACGGGGAACCACTGAGTTCGGCGGATGGTGATTCGGCTCGGGAAAGCGAGCCCGAGTTCAGCCCCCCAGGCCTGGCAGATTCAGATTGAGCCCGCCCGTCAGCTCCTCCATGCGACCCTTCATGGTGCCGGTAGAGAGCTCGTATGCCGACTGAAGGGCCTCCAGCACTGCCGCCTCACTGACGGCGGCCCCCTCTGCCAGCAGGTCTGGGGCCAGTTGCACCCGAAGGGGTTGCTGGTTGCCGGAGAGCCACACGCCTGCCCTGCCGTCGGCGCTGCGCCCTTCCAGCTCCATGGCGTCGAGCTCATCCTGGAGCTTCTGGGCGTTCTGCTGGAGCTCCTGGGCTTTTTTGAAGGCTTCCGTGAGCTGACCGAAGTTGGGGAGTCCGAAGCCAGCCATGCCCAGGTAGTTGCTTAGGGCAGGCTAGAGGTCATTCAGCCCCCTGGCCCGAAGCCCAGTCGCTTCACCTCAGGGTGAAGTGCAATCCCGCGATCCGTCATCACCCGGCGCTGCACCTCCTGGATCAGGGCGCAGATATCGGCGGCCGTCGCCTGGCCGGTGTTGACGATGAAATTCGCATGGATCGGTGATACCTGGGCCTGGCCGATCTGCAGACCCTTGAGCCCAAGTGCCTCGATCAGCTGGCCGGCCTTGTGGGGTTCTGGATTGCGAAATACGCTGCCGCAGCTGGGTTGTTGATAGGGCTGGCTGGTGGTGCGGTTCTGGAGATTGGCGCTGGTGCGAGCCGTTATGGCGGCTGGATCGCCACCGGCCTCCAGCTGGAAGCGTGCCGAGAGCACAATCCAGTTCTCCGTCTGGAGGCGACTGTGGCGATAGGCAAACTCCAGGGCCGCGGCAGGAAGGTCAAAAGGGGCTTCGGGCCTGGCGGGATCCACCAGACGCACCGACTTGAGCCACTCGGCCGTGCAGCCTCCCTGGGCCCCCGCATTCATCACCACGGCCCCGCCCACGGTGCCTGGGATGCCCACCGCCCACTCCAGGCCGCTGAGGCCCAGGCGGGCTGCCTTGCGGGCCAGGGTGGGGATCGGCTCGCCGGCCTCCGCCTCCACCAGGCCGGTGCCGGCATCCAACCTGCTGCCCTGCAGGCGGCGATTGCAAAGGGTAAGACCCGCCAGCCCGGCATCTGCGATCAGCAGGTTTGAACCCGCTCCGATGAAGCGCATGGGCATGGCCTGGGCCTGGGCCCAGGTGGCCAGGGCCACCAGCTCCGCCTGGCTGTCTGGTTCGCCCAGCCACTCAGCAGCCCCCCCCACTCTCCAGGTGGTGAAGTTGGCCAGCGGAACCCTCTGGCGCAGGGCGAGGGACCAGCTGGGAGCTGCTGCCATGGTACTCAGGCAGCCAGGGAAGTGCCGCTTCCTGTCGCCGGTGGGCGCTGGCAGAGCTGGTCCCAGAGTCCGTTGACATCCCCGGCGCCCATGGCCAGCACCAGGTCTCCTTCCCGGCTGGCGATGACGACCTGGGCCGCCAGTTCCTCGAGATTGCCGGCCACCAGCACGGGCTTGCCCGGATTGAGCTTGCGCAGGGCCGTAGCGATCGCGTTGCTGTTGATGCCCTGGATCGGGGCTTCTCCGGCGGCGTAGAGGGGAGCGATCAGCACCGAATCCGCCTCGAGGAGGGCCGTTGCAAAGCCATCCAGAAACTGGGCGGTGCGGCTGTAGCGATGGGGCTGAAACACGGCTACCAGGCGCCTGGGGGGCACGGGAAGGGGGCTGCGGCCGCTGTCCACCATCAGGCGTGCCATCGCCAGGGTGGCTGCCACCTCGCTGGGATGGTGGGCATAGTCATCCACCACCAGCCGCCCTTCCCAGATGCCGCGGAAATCAAAGCGCCGGCCCGGTGTCTGCAGGGCGGCCATCGCCTTGGTGAGTTCTGCGAACGAAACCCCCTCCAGCCGGCAGGCCGCCATGGCGGCAACGGCGTTGCTGAGGTTGTGGCGGCCCGCCAGGGGCAGCTCAAACGATCCCACCAGCCCACCATCCTCGTAGAAATCGGCCAGGGTGCCGTCACCTCGCTGTTCCCGGGCGATGGCGGCAAAGGCGACGCCCTCGGACGATTCGATCGACCACCAGTGGCTTGGCTGGAAATGATCCCGGAGAGTGGGGCAATCCCAGTTGGCAAGAAGCCGCTCGGCTTTGCCGGCAAACCTCTGCAGGGTGGTGATCAGGGCTTCAAGGTTGGGGTAGTGGTCGGTGTGATCCAGCTCAACGTTGGTGAGGATGGCGAGGGAGGGCTTGAATTTCACCAGGGAGCCATCGGATTCATCGGCCTCAGCGACCAGCAGGCGGCCGCTGCCGTGCCGGCCATTGCTACCGAAGGCCGGCACGATGCCACCGATCACGGCGGTGGGGTCATGGCTGCTTGCGGCCAGCAGGGTGGCGATCAGGCTGCTGGTTGTGGTTTTGCCGTGGCTGCCCGCCACGGCGATGGAGGGCTGGCTGTTGATCAGGGCGGCCAGTACATCGGAGCGATGGCAGATGGCCAGGCCCATCCTGCGTGCCTCGGCCAGTTCCGGGTTGGTCTCCGGCACGGCTGAGCTGATCACCACCTGGGGGGAGACGGAGGTGCCGCTGCGGATCGCCGCCACGGTGGTGGCGCTCTGTTCCAGGAACACCCGCACCCCCACCCGGCGGAGTCGGTCCAGCACGGCATGGTTGCGGGGATCGGAGCCGCTCACGTCGTAACCCCGCTCCGCCAGGATTCCTGCCAGGGCAGACATGCCGATGCCACCGACTCCGATGAAGTGCAGTGGTTGGTGGCGATCGAGCAGGGGGGGCAAGGGCAGATCCTGATCAGGGTCCGATGGGAAAGAAATTAGACCTGCGACAGCTTCTCGATCTTTACGAGTTGCTGCGCGTTTGCGCATGGTCCATGGCCGGACCCCCCTCTGCAAGAGGGATCGGCGACTTAATTTCTGTATGATCTGCAGCCAAAACCACCCTACCTAGCGGCTTTTGCCGTGTTCGGCCATGACCCTGCGCGTTGCGATCAATGGATTTGGGCGGATCGGTCGCAATTTCATGCGCTGCTGGCTGAGCCGGGGTGCCCACACAAATCTGGAGATCGTCGGTCTCAACGGTTCCGGTGACACCACCACCAACGCGCACCTGCTCAAGTACGACACCATGCTCGGGCCCCTGCGGGGCGTGGAAGTCACCACCACCGAGAACTCCATCACGGTCAACGGCAAGACCATCAAGGTCTTCTATGACCGCAATCCGGCCAACCTGCCCTGGAAGGAGTGGGGCGTGGATCTGGTGATCGAATCCACCGGCGTGTTCAACGACGATGTGGGTGCCAGCAAGCACTTCGAGGCCGGCGCCAAGAAGGTGATCCTTACCGCACCCGGCAAGGGCGCAAAAGTCGGCACCTTCGTGGTGGGCGTCAACGCCGACCAGTACCGCCACGAGGACTGGGACATCCTCAGCAACGCCAGCTGCACCACCAACTGCATGGCGCCGGTCGTCAAGGTGCTCGACCAGGCCTTCGGCATCGTCAAGGGGACGATGACCACCACCCACAGCTACACCGGTGACCAGCGCATTCTCGACGCCGCCCACCGGGACCTGCGCCGCGCCCGGGCAGCCGCCGTCAACATCGTGCCCACCAGCACCGGCGCCGCCAAGGCCGTGGCCCTGGTGTATCCGCCGATGAAGGGCAAGCTGAGTGGCATCGCCCTGCGGGTGCCCACCCCGAACGTGTCTGTGGTGGACATGGTGCTGGAGATGGCCCGCGACACCACCAAGGAAGAGGTGAACGCCGTGCTCAAGGCCGCCTCCGAGAACGGCATGAAGGGGATCATCAAGTACTGCGATCTGCCCCTGGTGTCCAGCGACCACGCCGGCACCGACGAGAGCACCATCGTGGACTCCGATCTCACCCTGGTGATGGGCGGCAACATGCTGAAGGTGATCTGCTGGTATGACAACGAGTGGGGTTACAGCCAGCGCGTCGTTGATCTGGCCGAGATCGTGGCTCAGCAGTGGAAGTGAGAACCGGTTCAGTCTGATCAGAGCTCAGGCGTGGGGCTTGAGATTCTCCGCGCCCTCGATCACCCGGGCTGAAACGATCCTGTCGTCGACGCCGAGCTCCTCGAGCACGTCGGTCCCTTCCACCACATAGCCGAACACGGCGTTGCGACCATCCACCAGATTGAGGCCGGCGGGGGTGAGCTCCGGTTCATACAAAAAGAAGAAGAACTGGGACGATCCATCGTCGAGGTGCCCGTCGGAGTGGGCCCAACCCAGGGTGCCGTAGGTGGCGAAGGGCAGCACCGCCTCCGCCTTGTAGCGGCCGACATCCTCGAAGGTCTGGTTGTAGATCGGCTCGGCATCACCGGCGATGCGGATCTCCAGCGGCACGTGACGCTCCACGCCGCTCTTCGGATCCACGTAGCCCGTGGCCTCCCCCTTCGGATCGCCGCTCTGGAGCACGTAGAAGTCTTCGGCCCGGGTGAATGGAAGACCGTCATAGAACCCACGCTCCACCAGATCGACGAAGGCACCGCCGGTGAGGGGGGCGTTGTAGCCGTCGATCACGGCGGTGAGGTCGCCCTTGCTGGTGCTGATGCTCACCGTGGCCCGGCCCAGCAGCCTTGGCAGGGCATCAAATTCAGCCGGGATCTGGAAGGGGAAGGGACCCACCAGGCGGGCTTCAGCGTTGCCGAGGGTTGTCAGGGCGGCGCGACGGGCCGCCAGGAAGGTGTCGCGATCCTGGCTTTCAGCGGCCATGGCCACCTCGCGCAGTTGCTTCTCGAGCCGGTCGAGCAGCTCGGTGGCCTGGGCCTGATCTGCGGCGGCGAAGCGTTCGAGGATGGCGATTCGCTGGGTCGCCAGCAGAGCCTGGCAGCGGGTCACGGATGCCGTCAGGGGTTTCCAGCGCTTGGCCCGCAGGTCGTCGCTGGTGGATTCCAGCCGGTGCTGCAGATCCTGCAGCACCGGCGCTTCGATGGGCAGGGCGTTGCGCAGGATGGCCTCGGGATCCTTCACGGCGTTGCCCTGGGGCAGGGCCGCCCAGGCGACGGGGGCCAGCAGCAGGGTCACCAGGCAGGCCGCCAGCAGCTTCAGCGCGTACCCGGCGCTGGAGCCGGTTTGAAACGATCTCCTGTCCATTGAAACGGCCGTGACTGGGCGGACTCTGGCATAGGCGCCCGGCACCTCGATGGCCTCGGACAGCCTGGGCGCTGGCGGGGCCGACCGGTAGCCACACGTACAATCCACCCGTTCTGAACTGCCGGAATGATTTCGAGCAACGACTTTCGAACCGGCACTTCAATTGAGCTGGATGGCCAGGTGTGGAGGGTAGTTGAGTTCCTTCACGTCAAGCCGGGCAAGGGATCTGCCTTTGTGCGCACCAAGCTCAAGGCTGTGCAGAGCGGCAACGTGGTGGAGAAGACCTTTCGTGCAGGCGAGATGCTGCCCCAGGCCGTGCTTGAAAAGAGCACCCTCCAGCACACCTATATGGAGGGAGATGACTTTGTGTTCATGGATATGGCCAGCTACGAGGAGACCCGCCTCACCGCCAAACAGATCGGCGAGAGTCGCAAGTACCTCAAGGAGGGCATGGAGGTGAACGTGGTGGCCTGGAACGGCAAGCCTCTGGAAGTGGAGTTGCCCAACTCAGTGGTGCTGGAGATCACCCAGACCGATCCCGGCGTCAAGGGCGACACCGCCACCGGCGGCACCAAGCCAGCCATCGTTGAAACCGGCGCCCAGGTGATGGTGCCCCTGTTTCTTTCGATCGGCGAGAAGATCAAGATTGATACGCGTACCGACAGCTACCTCGGTCGGGAGAACTGATCGCCATGCAGCTAAGCCACGACCAGCTTCACAAACTGCTGACTCTCCTGGGAGATAGCGACATCCAGGAGTTGAAGCTCGAGGGGGACGACTTTCGGCTGGAGGTGAGGCGCAATCTGCCAGCAGCCGCTCCGGTGCCGGTTTTCCAGGCTGGCCTCGTTCCGGCCCCGCCGGCCTCGCCGGCTCTGGCACCCCCCATGCCTGCGGCGGCCCCCTTGCCCGTCAGCCCCTCGGCGCCGCCGCCTTCAGCCGTTGCCAGCCGCAGCGATCTCCAGGAGGTCACGGCCCCGATGGTGGCAACCTTCTACCGCTCTTCGGCCCCGGGTGAACCCGCCTTTGTCGAGATGGGGTCCCGTATCAAGGTAGGCCAGGTGGTGTGCATTCTCGAGGCGATGAAGCTGATGAATGAGCTCGAGGCTGAGGTGGCTGGAGAAGTGGTCGAGATCCTGGTGGAAAACGGTACGCCGGTGGAATTCGGCCAGGTGCTGATGCGGGTTCGACCAGCCTGATTGGCCCGCCCGTAGCCTCAGCCCAAATCCCTTGCGGTCAGCAGGGCTGCCGCCATGCTGGTGGCCCTTGCCCGCCCCTGGCCGGCAATGCCAAATCCAGTGCCATGGTCGGGGGAGGTTCTCAGGAAGGGCAGGCCGAGGGTGGTGTTTACGGCGGCGTCGAAGGCCAGCAGTTTGACCGGGATCAAGCCCTGGTCGTGATAGAGGGCAAGGTAACCATCGGGGCCCCGGTCCCCGCCGGCCCAGGCCGCCGCCGCACTGAGCCAACAGCTGTCCGGAGGCAGGGGGCCCTCCAGGCACACCTGGGGATGCTGCTGGCGCCAGGTTTCAAGCGCCGCCTCCAGCCAGGTGACCTCCTCCTGGCCCAGTTTGCCCGCCTCGCCCGCATGGGGATTGAGACCCGCCACCACCAGATGGGGCTGAGGTGTGAAGCGTTGGCAGAAGGCCAGCAGCCGATCCAGCTTGCGCCGCACCAGTTCCCCATTGAGTTGCCGGGGCACGGCGGCGAGGGGGATGTGGGTTGTGGCCAGCAGGGTGTTCAAGCGCCAGTGGCCTGCGGGCGCCAGGGCGGTGAACAGCATCGACGCCTCCGCCACGCCGGCCAGTTCGGCCAAACGCTCGGTCTGGCCTGGGTAGGGGTGGCCGGCGGCATGCCAGCTGGCCTTTGCGATCGGAGCGGTCACCAGGACCTGGCAGCGTCCGCTCTGCACCAGCTCTACGGCGGCAGTGAGCCAGGCGAAGCTCGATTCTCCGCAGGCCGGGCTGCTGACGCCTGCCTGGCAGGGGGCTGCCAGGGGCAGGTCGAGAACCTCCAGGTCGGCGGGGTCCCGCAGGGAAGGGCCAGGGTGTCGGCGCAATTGCTGGTAGCTCGCTTCCAGCCAACGGCGGCAGCCCACCAGGAGCGGATTTTCCTGTTCCCATGGAGGGCAGGCCAGGGCCTTGAGCGTCACTTCCGCGCCGATGCCGGCCGGATCTCCCAGGGCGATGGCCAGGCGCGGCCGGCTGGGGTTGGATGGGGACTGGCTGCTGGTGGAGGGACCCATGCTGCGCTGGTTGTTACTGGGGGGGCTGGTGCTCGGCTTGGCCACGGGAATCAACAAGGGCTGGATCGAGTTGCGCTGGGGGCGCCTGCTCGGCGATCTGGGCCTTCCCTACGTGGCCGATCCCGGTGATTCAAAGGACTGCCCTCCGTCCAGCTCCTCTCTCAGGCAGGCCCGGTAGCCCTCCCGATAGCTGGGGTAAAGGAGCTGATAGCCAAGGGTGGAGCGCAGCAGCAGGTTGCTGGCCCGCCGGTTTTCAGACCAGAAGCTGCGGGCCATGGCACCCATGCTGGCCTCAATGGCGGCGTAGGGCTCCACCGATGGCAGCTTGTGCCCCAGCAGGTGGGCTGCGTAGCCAAGGGTTTCACTGGATGGGCAAGGGTAGTCATCAGTGACATTGAGTATGGGTGGACGCTGTTCGCTCGGCAGGATCAGACAGTGCAGCAGGCAGCCGACAACGTCGTCCACATGCACCCTGGAGAACACCTGGCCCGGCTTGTGGATCAAGCGGCTCTGGCCGGCCCGCAGGGACGCAAAGGGTGAGCGGCCCGGACCGTAGATCGCCGGCAATCGGAAGATCTGTACGGGCAAGCCGCTGGCCAGCCAGGCTTTTTCCGCTTCCAGGCGGGCCTGGCTGCGGCCGGGCCTGGGGGCGGTAGGGGACATCTCATCCACCCAGTTCCCTGCGGTGTCGCCGTATACGCCGGTGGTGGAGAGGTAGCCCAGCCACTGCAGGGGGAGGTCCAGCAGGGTCGGGCCCAGCAGTTCCAGAATCGGTTCGGCCCTGTCCTGGGCTGGAGGCACGGTCACCAGCACGTCCGTGGTGCCAGCGATAGCTCCGGCGGTGGGCACCAGGGCAGGTTTGCTGGCGCTGTCGAACCCCAGCCAGGTCAGATCCTGGTCCGGTCCTTCAGCCTGTCTGGGTCGGCGGCTGGTGAGCCGCACCGCCAGGCCGCGCTCGAGGGCAGCTCGGGCCAGGCGCAGACCGGTGTAGCCACCGCCGATGATCAGCAACTGCCGCCTGGGGTTGACAAGCGTCTCTGTCATGAGTACATTTGTATTAGTTCACAGCGGCCAAGGCAATGTCGGCTCCAGCGCCACTCTCTTCTCCACTCTTCTCCCCGCCACTCTCCCCCAGGTCTGTGGCGGGGGCCTCCAGGCCAACGAAATCCGCCAGGCCTGGCCCGGCCCGTGGTGCGCAAGGGCCAGGGGGTCTGGCCGCTCTGCTGCTGCTGCTGGCCGTGCTGGTCGCCCCTGAGCGGCCCCAGGTTCAGGAGGCCATCTGCCAGCGCCATAACGGAGTGGAGGCCTGCCGGGTCTGGTGATCGTCCGGTTCCTCCAGAGCCCCGCCTGGGTGGGCCCACTGCAGCAATCGCAAGGCCAGGCGCAAATCCCCATCACACCAGGCCCGGATCGCCATTGCCCGCCTTGGATCGTAGAAGGGTTGGCTTCGGTACCACTCAAAGGCGTTGGCGTCTCCCTTGTGACCGTTGCAGGACAAGCAGGCAGGGACGCAGTTTTCGGTGACGCTCAGGCCCCCCCGGCTCTGGGGATGCACGTGGTCTATTGATTCAGAGGGTTCGCCGCAGTAGATGCAGCGTCGATCGGTGACGAGATGCAGGGATTGGCGCCAGCGTCTGACGCGCAATTTGGGACATAGGTCTTCCAGGAAAACCGCATCCCTGGCCTGCATCAGAGCGCCCCAGTTGGCAGAAGTGTGCCCCCATCCTCTGGGGTGTCAATGTGTCGAGGGTTGCACTTCAGTCGATGCGTTGCCTGTTGCGCCTGGGAGCGACGGGTCAGATCGAGGTGGTCAGCCCTTACGACGCAGTGACCCAGGCCCAGTTGCGGGCGATCCGGCCCAAGGGCTCCTGGTCAGGGCGGCGGCGCTGCTGGTGTTTTCCCCTGGAGGCGGCTCCGGCGCTGCGGCAGGCCCTGGCTGGCCGTTTTCCGCTGGACCCCGAGCTGGTCCGCTGGCTGGCCTGGATGGAGCAGCCCTTGCCGCCGCTGCCGCCCCATCGGCAACTGGTGGCGGCGGCCCAGCTGGGCGAGTCCTTGCTGGACGGTCGCAGTCTGTTTGCCCATCAACGGGCCGCGGTGCGATGGCTGCTGGCGCGACGCGGTGCGGTGCTGGCCGACGCCATGGGGCTGGGCAAGACCCTCACTGCCCTGGTTGCCGCCAGGGCTCTGGTACGGCTGGCCGACTGCCGCATTCTGGTGATTGCCCCTGTCGGTCTGCATGGCCATTGGCAGAGCGAAGCGGCAGCCCTGGGTCTGCAGCTCGAGCTGCACAGCTGGGCCCGATTGCCTGAGGCCCTGCCCCCGGCCGGCACGGTGTTGATCGCCGATGAGGCCCATTTCGCCCAGAACGGGCAGACCAGGCGCAGTCAGGGCCTGTTGCGGCTGGCCCGCCATCCCCGGCTCAGGGCCATCTGGCTGCTCACGGGCACGCCGATGAAAAATGGTCGCCCGGCCCAGTTGTTTCCTCTCCTGGCCGCAATCGGTCACCCCCTGGCCATGGACCAACGGGCCTTCGAGGAGTACTTCTGCCAGGGCCACTGGCGCGAGCAGGGGGGACGTCGGCATTGGCAGGCCAGTGGGGCCAGCCATCTGGAGGAGCTGCAGCGACTGGTGCGGCCCCTGATGCTGCATCGGCGCAAGCAGGATTGTCTCGATCTACCCCCCAAGCGGCGGAAATTCTGGCCCGTGGAGCTGGCTGACCCGCAGGCCCGCGGTTTCCAGCACCGCCTCCAGTCCAAGGTTGACGAGTACCGCCGCCGGGCGGCCCGCGGCGAGGTGCGCCGTGATGCAGAGGTGCTGGCGGTGCTGACGGCCCTGCGTCAGATAGGTTCCCACTACAAGTTGCCAGCCACCAGCGCCCTGGTGGCTGGGCTGCTCAGCCAGGGCGAAGCGGTGGTGGTGTTCACTGCCTTTGTCGCCACCGCTCGGTTTCTGCATCGCAGTTTTGCGGCCAGTTGCCTGCTCACCGGGTCCCTGCCCCCGGAGCAGCGGCGGGGGCAGGTGGATGCTTTTCAGCGGGGAGATCAACCTCTGCTGATCGCCACCTACGGCACTGGTGGCCTCGGGTTCACGCTGCATCGGGCTCGCCATGTGGTGCTGGTGGAGCGGCCCTGGACCCCGGGCGATGTGGAACAGGCGGAAGACCGCTGTCACCGCATCGGCATGGGTGCCTGTCTCACCAGCCACTGGCTGCAGCTGGGGGTGGCCGATCAGTTGGTCGATGACCTGATAGCCAGCAAGTCCGAAAGGATTGCCCTGTTGTTTTCGCACCTCAACCTGCCGTCCATGGTGAAGGATCTGATGGCTAGCTGGTGAAGGCTCAGGGTTTGCTTCGCTTGCAGAGCTCCTGACGCAGCTTCAGATCGCTGCGCAGCTGCGGGTCAAGGCTTTTTGCCGGCATCGAACCAGCCAGGGAGGATGCCTTGGCGATATCGGCACAGGCTGCCGGCTCGTTGCCCGCCAGGCTGTGGAGCAGATAACGGTCGTTTAGGGGGCCGGGATCCCCTGGAAAAGCTGCCACAACGGCATCGCAGTGGCGAATGTGATCAGGCAGTTTTTCAAGGGCTACCTTCTCAAGACATTCGTAGCTGCGTAACTGCTGACCAGGCAGGGGTTCCTCTGAACAACCCGACAGCAGCAGGATCAGAGACCCCATGACTGCCAGCGAACCCGGGAGCAGGCCATTGGCGAACTCAGGGGCTGTCTTTTTTGCTTGCGGCACTGCTGGTGCCGGCTTCCGGCTTGCTTTCAGGTTTTGCGAACAGATCGCCGAGATAGCGTCCGCAGTCTGGATAGACACTGGGGTTCTGCACGACAGCTTCGGTGATCATCACCGCAGCGTGTTCCGGTGAGGTTTTGAACAGCTTGTCGCTCTGGCGTTTGATCACGGCGTAGGCCGCATCCCAGCTCACCTTGTGGCTGTTGCCGTTGTTGCGCATGAAGCAATAGATCTGAGCCCCCTTTCCGCCAGCGCTGGGAGTGCTCTCCGGCGTCTGGGCCAGGCTGGGCAGGGAGAGACATGTCTGGCAAGCCGTCGCAACCAGGGCCATCCGCAGCATGTCCAGGGGCAGTCGCGGCGACACCGGCAGAGGGAAGCTCGCGGCCATGGCTTTCGACATTGTCAGTAGTCACCGCCCACCGTATCGATTCGGCTGGCCTTGGCCAGGCCAGGTTTCTGTGCTGTCATCGGCATCTCTGCTTTCTAGCCATGGCCCCCGAGTCGGTTTCCTTCCGCATCAGCCGCAACGCCGAGGATCTGGCCCATACAGTTCATGCCCTTTCCCTGCGCCTGGTGAAGCTGGAACAGCGTCTGGCCGGTGTGGAACTTCAGTTGGATCGGCGCCAGGATCAGGATCCCAAGGAAATTGCCAGCCTGGCCAATGTGGAGCGCCTGGTGCTCGATTGCCGTGCTTTGCTTGAGGTGTCAGAGGAGTCAGACGGGGCAGAAGGAGAGGATTTCGGCCCGCTTGAGGCGGTGGCCTGACCCGGGGGCTGGTCACCGGTGGCAGAATGGTAAGAAAGCGGACATGGTTTATCCCATCCAATCCCTTTCTGGCCAATCCCACTCCGGATTGCAGCACGGCTCAGCCAACCGTTGTTCCCAGACTGGCGGGGTATCAGCTGCTTCCCCTTCCCGTCATACCTTCCCCTCCAACAGCGGCGAGGGCGACCACCAGCTCGAGAAGTTGGAGTTTGCCCTGGCAGTTGCCCTCACTCGGGGAGATCTGCAGCGGTCCCAGACCCTGCGCGATCAGATTGCGGCGCTCGGGGGCAATCTCGAAGAGCCTGGCACCTGAGCAGGGGCCTGGCAGGCCCTCCTTCTTCAGTTTCATACCGTTGAGATGACAGCAATCCTCACCAGCCAAGTTCCAATCCCCTCGCTGGAGCGAACTGCTACGACTCCTAAGCCAGCAGCCAGGGGTGGGACATCTGAGTTGGATGGGCAACGGGAGCAGCTCCAGAACCTGATTAATGCCAATACCAGCCAAGCCCGGCTGGCCGCCGAACGGGGAGACGTGGCAGCCGCAGCCCGTCTGATTCTCGCCGCATTGGATGGGGAACGTCGAATGGCAGCGACCAATCCCCAGGTGCTTCAAGTGATCAGGCCGCGGGCCTGAGCCAGAAATCAAGGGGTGGGCCTGCCCCAAATGCAATGCGGCTCCCAGAAGCTGGATTGCTCAATTACCGCAACCTCATTTAAGGAGGGGCCGTGCCTAATTGAGCTGAATCCAGTAAGCGGGTGACCGGATTCGAACCGGCGACGTTCAGCTTGGGAAGCTTCTCGGTTGACTAACAGAACCGCTTTCGCAGCCTTGAGTCTCATATGCCCTCAAGCTTGGATGTGAGAAGGTCTGTGAGAAGCTTTCGATCAGGCGCTTGCCATCGAAAGCTGATCTGCAAGCGGCGCATAGCCCATGGCCCGATAGCCACGCAGCCGTCGCTCCCACATCCGTTGCGTGATCGGATGGCCGAGATCAAGCCAGTCGATGATGCGCACGTTTGTTTTGTCAGCCTGCTGCCGGTGCAGCCGGCCGGCGTATTGCTGCAGCGTGCCCTTCCA
>JAYKGS010000004.1:0-6642 GCA_035284945.1 Synechococcus sp. | reverse complement strand
GAGCCGGCTGCGTGTTCCTCGAGGGGGTGAGCGGCAAGGACGGCCAGCCCCTGCCGGTGATCGTGCAGAAGAGCGATGGCGGCTTCAACTACGCCACCACCGATCTGGCAGCGATTCGCTATCGCTTTGCCCCCAAGCCTGCCGGCGACGGTGCCGGCAGGGTGATCTACGTCACGGATGCGGGCCAGGCCAGCCACTTTGCCGGTGTGTTCCAGGTGGCCCGCCGGGCGGGCTGGATTCCCTCCCACGGCAGCGTCGAGCACGTGCCCTTTGGCCTGGTGCAGGGCGAGGACGGTAAGAAGCTGAAAACCCGTGCTGGCGACACCGTGCGCCTGAAGGATCTGCTCGATGAAGCGGTGGAGCGGGCCGAGGCCGACCTGCGCCGCCGCCTGGCCGAGGAGGAGCGCACCGAAGACGAGGCCTTCATCCAGCAGGTGGCCACCACCGTGGGCCTGGCGGCGGTCAAGTATGCAGATCTCTCCACCAACCGGATCACCAACTACCAGTTCAGCTTTGATCGCATGCTCGCCTTGACGGGCAACACGGCGCCCTACCTGCTCTATGCGGTGGTGCGGATCGCGGGCCTGGCCCGTAAGGGGGGGGGTCTGGATACCTGGGGCCCGGGGGCCGCCGCTGGTCCCGCGCCCCTCAGCTTCAGCGAACCCCAGGAATGGGCCCTGGTGCGCGAGTTGCTCAAGCTCGATGTGGTGATCGCCGATGTGGAGGAGGAGTTGCTGCCCAACCGCCTGTGCACCTATCTGTTCGAGCTCAGCCAGGTGTTCAACCGCTTCTACGACCAGGTGCCGGTGCTCAAGGCCCAAGAGCCCGTCCGCAGCGCGCGACTGGCGCTCTGCCGCCTCACCACGGGTACCCTCAAGCTGGGTTTGGGCCTGCTGGGGATCCCCACACTGGAGCGGATGTGAATTCGGGAAGATATTATCCTTAATCTAGGCTTGGCGCGCAGCTGGGTCCTATAGAAGATTATTGGATCTTGCCTTCAAGTTGATTATACTGCATTTTTAATCCGCCAACGAGACCTGCAAAGCGCGAAAATTCTGATGGAACAGATCGGATTAAATAAGCGCACCTGGAGAGAGCGAAAAAATCAATGAGCATGTCTTCGGCTCCAGTTTGTCTTAGTGTTGAGCTGTCGTAGTGAGCTGATGAATTCCAACGCAACTTAAGGTCCGTGTATTTTGACAGTAGGGAGACCCAGGCTTCCCTGGCCTCAAGACTATCGCAGGCAAGATAGACATGGGAATAGCCATGTTTTTGTTGGGCTGACTGTATCAACTGCAGGGTTGTGTCTTTTGAAATGCCCTTGCCTTTCTCTGGGTCCTCGCAAAGGTGTGTGGAATCGGTTGTGCGCACGTGAATTCCTATGTAATTGCGGCCAAGCATAAGGGAATCGAGCTTTTGGTGAACATCAATAGACCTTGGCCTTAGTCTTTTCATGTGTTTATAGCCAAATCGCTTTATTGTGGTTCCCTTGGAGCAGTTGTGATTGACCTCAAGAAGCTTTGGTAGCCGCTGGGCTTGTCTGTCTGTTATGAATTCAAGCCCATCAATAGATATTATGTCCGAAAGTTTCCAGGGGAATGCGTTACTGCTTTCTTCGTGATAGCAGATTTTTTGGGTGCGATATATGCTTGCTAGGAAAGTAAGAAAGGCAATTCCACGAGGGCGATCGCCAAATCCAGTTGTGCCCAATTCGTTAAAATGAATATATTTTCCGGCCAAAAATGCATTCAGAGGTTGGGACGGTATGGCTTTGGCTAATTCGGATAAGATGCGCATCTGAGTATGCTATAGATTGGCTGATTCGCCTCATTAATATGGCGAGATGAAAGGGGGATTGTTTGCTGGTTCAGAGTAGATTGACTGCTTTAAAAGCGCCTATTAGAATTTGCGTGGCTTTTTCTGCAAGCTTATTTCTATATTGCCAATGGATAGGCGCAAAAAAGATGATTTGCCAATGGCTTCCTTAACAATCTCACCTAGGGGGGTGAATGGGTAGTTAGCTACAAGCGATGAATGCCGAATTCTAGCCAATGACTTTTCAGGTAGTTCCAGGCTTTCCATCGGAACGACTGCCCAGGTTTCATTGGCGGAAAGTCGAGGGAAAAGTGAGCCTCTGCGGGCAATTAATTCATCAATTTTGGTTTGCTTGGCTTGTTGTACGGCGGCCTCTTGATGTGAAAAGCTAGCCAACTTCTGATTTAGTATATTATTGTCGCCCATGTATGAAAAATGCCAGCCGCCAAATGGTACGCTTATGCGTAAGAGGTTTTTGTCGTTCAAGTGACGATGTTTGCGGCCGCGAAGGTTTCTGCCTGTGGTTCGCATACGGCTCATGGGCACTTGATGGCTAGCCTTGGTAGCTGTGGTACCTAGCCACGGAAGTTTTCTTGATGATACAAGTTCATAATTGAACCTAAAGTAAAATAGTCGTTGTTCAAAAACGGCTAGTATCTTTTGGTTGCTTTTTTGGAGTTCAAGGACGACTTTCTCTAGGGCTATGGGGGATGGAATTTCGTCGATGTCTGAGAGCAAAACTATGTCATCATTGCTTGTTGAAAGATTGTGTGCTGTCTCAAAAAGTGCGTCACGCTGGAAGTTTTCTCTCTCCAATGGGGTTGCATTTCGTGGCAGATGGACTGTTTTAATCGTTACCTTTGGATGGCTTACAATGTCTGCAGCATGTTCTTGATTCAGCAGGCACTCTTTGGCAAGTCCGGTATGGGTCTGATGGGCTTCGGCGATTATAAAGTGGTCAACGCTATCTTCTAGAATAGTTATGCGTAAGCGCAGTAATTCAAGCTCATTAAAAAAGGTAAGGCAGTCTATCACTTTGTAGTCACGAGTTGGGCAAGGCATATGAGTTGTCTGAAGGTTCATTGGCTATGATCGGCTTCGTGATTGCCTGTGGTTGCGATGGGCCGGCGATGGCGCTGCTCATTGATCCAGTGGCCTGCGGGTTTATCTATATATTGAAAAAACTTGTTTGAAAAGTTACCCTGAAGGCAGGTCTGTTTGGAAAGGCGCCAGGTATGTCCGAGATTTGCAAGCACGAATTCGAAGACCGCTGGCCCGGAAATAGTGTAGACGTCATCGCTATCATTCTGTTTGATGCGATTTAGGACCTCGGTTATAATTAGCATGATAGTTGGATTTTCTGGCCTGCTTGCTATGAAGTAATTTGTTGCTGTGCCGTCTTTGTAGCGCAAGAACAACTCCTTTAGATCCGTTGTGATAATCCTGCTTAAGGGCCAGGTCAGGTGGGCGTCGATATCCATGTAAACGCCACCATGTTTATAGAGAGCAAGCAACCGCCAGAGATCCGCCTGGGCAGCTCCGATGGTCAGCCTGTTGTAAAGTTGCGATGTTTCTCCAGGAAAGTATTGCTCTACGAAATCTTTGCGCATCTCCGTTGTGTGAAACCTGTAATCGTAGCCTCGGCTCAATAGTTGATTGCATAACCAGCAAGCCTTGATTGGCAGGGTGACTTTGTCTGTATAGTTAGTTTGCCAAACTATTTTTGGGATCGCCTTTTGATGAACATTCAGTCTGCTGCTGGCCTTATTGATTGTTTTTTTGGGCGAGCTTCGTAGCTGGAAACGCTGGCTTGGCAATAGCCAGTAGTGGAAGTAGAATATTGGCCGCAATCCATTGGCCAAGAATTTAATTCCTCTCCCGCCAAGGTAGGCCAAGATGGCGTCACGTTTTGACTGGCCTGATTTAATATCCAACAGACAGGAATCTTTTTGCGAGAACTTTTGAGAGAATTTGGCCCAGGCTAGGAGGGCGATTTTGGGACAGCCCCCAGCTCCCTGCTCCCTTCCAAGCCTAGATCGCAATCCATTTTGCACACAGTCTCTCTCAGTTTGGGCGCAACATGCGGGCATCAGCTGCTCCCGATACCCCGAACCTTGCTCTCGGTTTGCTTCGCCCTGTTGTTACGGCTAACCAGTTCAAGCACCTGCGCGCTGGCGGCCAGACCCGCCTCAATCGCCCCCTCGAAATAGCCAGGCCAGCGGCGGGCGGCTTCGGTGCCAGCCCAGATCACCCGGCCATGGGGTTGGTGCCACACCGGCCCATAGCGGCTCCAGGTGCCCGGGCTGAGGAAGCTGGTGAAGGCGCCGCCGCACCAGGCCTCCTCGTTCCAGTTGTGCAGCACCAGCTCACTGGGCCCGGCGGCCTTCGGTCCCCACCAGCTGGCTAGATCCGCCAGCACCACTCGCCGCCGTGCTGCATCGGGCAGGCATTGCCAGGCCACGGCCCGATCGCCGGCGATGAAGCCGGTCAGCAGCCCTGGGCCGCCTGGCGGGGAGCAATCCACGCAGAGCTCCAGGGCGGCCAGGTTGCCTATGCCCAGGCCATTGAGGCCCTGCTCGCGCCAGAATGGCCGTGGATAGAGGGCCAGCACCTTCACCATCGACCCCATCGGCGCGCGTTGCAGCAGGCCCTGCCACGCCGGCGGCAGGCCAGGGCTGAAGCGGATGCCCAGGCGCAGGGGTGGTGGGATTGCAACGATCGCGGCGGCGGCGGCGATCTCCTCTCCCTCGCCAAACGTCACCCGTACGCCGCCACCATTCTGGTCGATCGCCCCCACCGGCGCCCCCAGCTGGACCAGCGGTTCCAGTTCTGCTGCCAGCCGCTCGGCCACCTGGGCTGCCCCGCCATGCACCAGCCAGGCTTCCGGAGTCTCCTGTTGGGGGGCAACCGCCTGACTCCAGGCCAGGTGCAGGATCGAGCTCTCGTGAGGTTCGAAGCCTCCCGATCCCCCCATCCGTGCCAGCCAGGCCAGCGGGTAGCGGGCCAGGGCACTGGCCCCCTGGCGTTCAAGCCAGCCAGCGATGCTGAGCCGATCGAGCTCGGGGGCAGTGGTGCCGGTCCAGGGCTCCTCTGGGGGCACCTGGGCTACCAGCTGCTGAAATTTCCCTTGCAGGTCCAGGGCCTCAGCAACCTCGCCAGCCGGCAGGCCCAGCTCCTCCGGCCTGAAGAAAAGCAGGCTGGAGCCAAAGTCGTGTTCCACACCAGCCCGATGGGCCCTGCCGTTCCAGTGGAATATCCCCTGACCTGCGTAGTAGGTGGGATAGGGCTGCAGGCCGAATTCCCCCAGCAGCCCCAGCAGGCGCTGATGCGTGGCCCCCACCCACTGGCCGCCCAGATCCAGGGGCAGGCCGAGGGTGCTTTGGCGTCTCTGCATCCTGCCGCCACAGCGCTGCCGCGCCTCCAGCACCCGCACCTGCAAACCCCGGCGATGCAGGTCACGGGCGCAGACCAGGCCAGAAAGGCCGGCGCCCACCACCACCACATCGACGTTGCCGGTCCCCATTGGAAAAGTGCCCCTAGCCCAATAGCTCAGATGAACAGTGCACCCGGCAAGGGATTGCTATAGAGGCTTTCACGCAGCCGCCAAACTTGTCCCCAAACCCTGGCATGCTCCAGCTCGATCGCCAAGCTCCGCTTCAGCAGTCGGGAGCAAGGGCCGTCATTGAACTCAACAGGGTCAGCCGGCGGTTCGGCGGCCAGTTCAGCGGCCAATTGGCTGGCCAGTTCGCCGTGAAGGAGCTCAGCCTCTCGATTGCCCCAGGCGAGTTCTTTTCCCTGCTGGGCCCCTCCGGCAGCGGCAAGTCCACTACCTTGCGGCTGATCGCCGGCTTCGAGCAGCCCGATGCGGGCCGGATCTGCCTGCAGGGCAGGGATCTCACCGAGGCACCGCCGCATCGCCGGCCGGTGAACATGGTGTTCCAGAGCTATGCCCTCTTCCCCCACCTCACGGTGTGGGACAACGTGGCTTTCGGCCCCCGCTCCCAACGGCTTGCGCCGCCGCTGGTCCGCCATCGCGTCGGGGAGATCCTCGAGGTGGTGCGGTTGGCGGATCTGGCCCGCCGGCGACCCCATGAGCTCTCGGGCGGCCAGCAGCAGCGGGTGGCCCTGGCACGGGCGCTGGTGAACGCCCCTGCGGCCCTGCTGCTGGATGAACCCCTCTCCGCCCTCGACCCCGACCTGCGTCGCACGATGCGCTCTGAGCTGCAACGCATCCAGCGGGAGGTGGGAATCACTTTTCTGCTGGTCACCCACGACCGTGAAGAGGCCCTGAGCCTCAGCGACCGGCTGGCGGTGCTGCACCAGGGAAGGTTGGAGCAGGTGGGCACGCCGCGCCAGCTCTACGACCGCCCGAGCAGCGCTGTGGTGGCGAGCTTCCTGGGAGCCGCCAACCTGCTGCCGGATGGTTCCAGCGGGGGCCTGCGGCTGCTGCGGCCCGAGCGGCTGCGGCTGGGTGAGACGCCGCCCCAGCAGGGGGAGTGCGGCCTGCGGGCGCAGGTGCGGGCGCTGGTGTTCCAAGGGGCCACAGTGGAGGTGCGCCTGACAGGCGGCGATGGCCTGGGGCTGATCGCCATCGACACCACTGCCAACCTGCCGGAGAATCTGCGCGTCGGGGCCCAGCTCTGGTGTTGTTGGAACCATGCCGACACCCATCGGCTGGCTGACTGTCCGTCCTGATCGTTTGTTGACCTGATGCCAGATCCATCAGCTCCCCACTCCAGCCGCACCGGCCGTCGGCTGTTTCTGCAGCGCCTGGCCGCTGGTGCGGCCGGCGCGGTGCTGGCGCCTCCGTTGTTGCAGGCCTGCAAG
>JAYKGS010000003.1:0-9203 GCA_035284945.1 Synechococcus sp. | reverse complement strand
AAGCGATAGCGAATCGCTGCCAGATCGGTGGTGGCGTAGTTGAAGCCGCCATCGCTCTTCTGCACGATCACCGGCAGGGGCTGGCCGTCCTTGCCGCTCACCCCCTCGAGGAACACGCAGCCGGCTCCGGCATCGATCACCAGCAGCCCGGCGGCCCTGAGGTCGTCGACCACCGCCTGCAGGTAGGGGTTGTAAAACGACTCGCCCCGCTCGCTCAAAGCGATGCCGAGGCGGTCGTAGATCCTCTGAAACTCCCGCCGGCTCTGGTCGCATAGCAGCCCCCAGGCCTTGAGCGACACCGGATCCCCCCCCTGCAGCTTCACCACCTCCTCACGGGAGGTGGCCTGGAAGGCCTCGTCGGCGTCGAAGCGGGCCTTGGCCTGGCGATAGAACGCCACCAGATCGCCCAGATCCACCGCATCGGGGTGCTCCAGGGCCTCGGGGGCCATCTGCTTGAGGTGGGTGATCAGCATGCCGAACTGGGTGCCCCAGTCGCCCACGTGGTTGAGCCGCAGCACCGGGTGGCCGCGAAACTCCAGCACCCTCGCCAGACAGTCGCCGATGATGGTGGAGCGCAGGTGCCCCACGTGCATCTCCTTGGCGATGTTGGGGCTGGAGAAATCCACCACCACGGGCGCCCCGCCTGCCTCCACCGCCGGCACCCCCAGGCGAGGATCGGCCAGCCGGGAGGCCACCTCCGCCGCCAGGCGCTCGGGCCGCAGGGTGAGGTTGATGAAGCCGGGACCGGCGATCACCGGCTCCAGGCACAGCGTGGCAAAGGCAGGGTCGCCGGCCAGTTGGGCCACGATCGCCTGGGCGATGGTCCGGGGAGGCTGGCCCAGGGGCTTGGCCAGGGGCAGGGCCCCATTGGCCTGGAAGTCGCCGAACTCGGGCTTGGACGCCGATGCCAGCTGGGGATCGAGGGCCTGGCCCCCAGCACGGGCCCGCTGCGCCGCCTCGGGGAAAGCCCGCTCCATGGCCGCCAAAAGCTGGCTGTTCAGGGTTTGGGCGATGCAAAGCATGGCAGCCGGGCAGGGGCAGGGTGCCCATCGATCATCCCCCTCAGGCCACCGGCTCAGGCCAGCGGCTCAGTCCAGCAGTCCCAGCTCCCGCTCCAGTCCCTCCAGCACCACGTCGGCCACCAGCTGGATGCGGTAGCGGCAGTGCTGGGTCTGGCTGCAATCGAAGCGGCCGTGCTCCCAGTACTTGTTGCTCCCCGCACCGCCGCCGCACAGCCCGAAGTGGCCGCAGCTGCTGCGACAGAGCTCCACCCCGGCGCGGATCTCCGCCTCCACCCTGCGAAACTTGGGGCTGGCGGCCAGGGCTTCGAGGCTGTCCTGGAGCACATTGCCAAACGAGAAGTCACCGTATTCGGCGGTGGCCACCGAGAGCAACTCCGGATCAAAGGTGGAAGCATTGCCCCGGGCATCCACGTTGACGATCACAAACGGGGTGTTCATGTCGGTCTGAACCATCCGGGCCTGGGTGCAGGCAATGGTGGCGATGCCATCGAATTCCCGTATGCGCAGGCGGCCTGGCTGCTCGCGGCTGCGCTGCCAGATGCGCGCCATGAAAGCCCGGTAGCGCTGCTCCAGCAGCGGGCGCCCAGGAGGGCCCGCATCGAGGCTGGAACTGGTGTTGGCACCTTCGGTTTCCTCCATGTTGAAGCCCACATCGCCGATGCCGTTCTGCAGAAAGAAATCAAAAATGGCATCGGCATGGTCGAGGGCGTCGGCCGTCAGCACGCAGATCACCTGAAAGGGAATCCGCCGCCTGGCCAGCCAGTCGATGCCACGCATCACGGCGGCATGGGTGGGCAGGCCTGTGCGGGTGACGCGGTGGGCGTCGTG
Source organism: Synechococcus sp. (assembly GCA_035284945.1). Lineage (GTDB taxonomy): Bacteria > Cyanobacteriota > Cyanobacteriia > PCC-6307 > Cyanobiaceae > Cyanobium_A. The sequence continues at coordinate 7,353 of JAYKGS010000003.1, read as the reverse complement.
CAGGAAGGCTGGCCCGTCCATGCTCACGCCCACGTGGATGCCATTGCGCTCAAAGCAATCGCACCAGGCCCCATCAATCGTGGTGGCGTTGGTCTGCAGCGACTGCACGACCGTGCTGACCGGCAAGCCACGCCCCTCCAGGAGCCGGCCGATCCGCTGGGTGGCCTCGTCGTAGAACGCAATCGGCGCCATCAGCGGTTCGCCCGCATGCCAGAGCAGGGTGAACTCCCCTCCGAAATAGGGGCTCTCCAGCACCCGCTCCACCGCTGCCTCCAGCACCGCCAGCGGCAATCGGCTGCGATCGCCCCGATCGGGCAGATAGCAGTAGTCACAATCGAGGTTGCAGAAAGGAGTGGGCTGCACCACCAACAGCCGCACGGGGCCATGGGCCCCCGAAACCGGGGCCTCCAGGTCAGCGGCCTGGATCGGGATCAACGCCAGTAGCCGCCGCCACCGTTGAGAAAGCCGCCATTACGGAATCCCCCATTGCGGAAGCCACCGTTCCCGAAGCCGCCGTTGTAGAAGCCGCCATTGCGAAACCCACCATTGCCGAAGCCGCCGTTGTAGAAGCCGCCGTTGCGGAAACCACCATTCCCCCAGCCCAGCCCATTGCCATTGACAAACACGTAGGAGAGCTCCTCTCCTCGGGCCTCACCCCCCCCACCCCGCTGCTGCAGCGCCGCCGCAATGCGGCTGAGTCTTTGCTCGATGCTGGGGCTGGGGGGCGGCGAACTGCCATCCAAGCGCCCGCCCTGCGGCGGCAGGGGAGCCGGCAGCGCCGCCGCTGCCTGGGCATGGGCCACAGCCAGGGCCGCCGCCCCATCGACCGGCAGGGAGGCCAGCAGCAGCAGGCCAAACAGACAGTAACGGTTCGGAATCGCCATGGAAACTCAGGGTGGAAGGGATCAGCGCTGGGCTGGCAGAGGTGAACCCGAAGCAGCGGAGGAACTTGTTGGCTGGCCGGCAGGGATGGGACGGATCGACTCCACACCCAGCAGCACGGCCTCGAAGCTGGCACGGATCACATTCTCGGGAAGGGCGAGGGCACTGCCAGGACCCAGCCAGCGATTCACTGCGGCAACCGTATCGGGTTGGCCATCGAGATACCCCTGCAACAAACGGGCAATGGTCAGGTTGACCAGATCGCGGAAGGCGGAATCGTTCTGACCCATCACGCAGCTGACGGCGTAGGCCTCAAACGGAAAGTCGGGCGTGAGGGCCAGACCCGCCAGGGCCTGTTGACGCACCAGGCCGGCAAGCACAAAGGTATCTCCCATGACGCCCTCCACCGTGCCTGCCTTAAGGGCCCCCACCGCCTCCTGGAGGTTGTTGAAGGGCACGGGGATAGCCCTTGGCTGGATGCCCCGCAGCTCGGTTTCACCAAGGGATTGGCGCACCACGCCAATCCGGCGATTCACCAGAGCTGCCGGGGTGCCGTCAAACCGACCGACCGGGGCCAGCAGCCGCAGGCCCGAAAGCCCTATGGGCAGGGAAAAGTCCACATGGGTGTCGAGCTCCCAACTGAACGGCAGCCCGCAGGCCAGGGCGGCCTTGCCGGCAGTGATGCCCGATACCAGGCTGGCCGGGTCGGCCACCGGGGCAAACCGCACCTTCACCGGCCGGCCCACCGCAATGGAGAGTTCCGCCGCGATCCGATCAGCCACCAGCAGCCCATAGCCGATGGACTTTCCCTGGGCATCGGCAAACACCAGGGGGGGAACATCGGCGAAACCGGTCAGAACCAATTCGCCTGTGCGGGCAGCCCGCTGCACGGCGCCATCGGCGAGGGCAGCGACCGGGCTGGCAGCCAGCAGTCCCAGGGCCGCCAGGGACAGACCCAAATGACGCCCGAAACCCCTTGCCCGCAGGCCAGGCGCGGGAGCTGGGGGGCCTGGGTCAAGGGTTTGTTTCGCCACAGGGCCCTATCCAAACTGGAGCCAGTATGGAGCCACCGCCGATTCCCATCGACCAGCCTCAGATTTCAGTGGTCCCTGTCAAAGCGCATGCTCAGATCCAGCCAGTCGCCACGGGTGATCGGCGCGCTGGTGGAAATCAGGTCGATGCCGCAGGCTGCATAGGCCTGGATCTGGCCGATCTGCACACCGGAGGCCTCCAGCACCAGCCCGCGGCCCTGGGCCTGGGCCCGCAGCCGGGGCACCAGCTCCACCAGCTGGGCGGGCGTGAATTCATCCAGCAACACCCCATCGGCACCGGCCTGCACCGCAGCTGCCGCCTCAGCCGCCGTTTCCGCCTCCACGATCACCCGGGCCGGCCAGGGGCCGTTGGCCCGCACCGCCGCTATCGCCGCCTCCAAACCACCGGCCCAGGCCAGGTGATTTTCCTTGAGCATCGCCGCATCGTCCAGCCCGAAGCGGTGATTCACTCCCCCGCCGCAGCGCACGGCATATTTCTCCAGCACCCTCAAGCCAGGGGTGGTCTTGCGCGTATCCGCCAGCCCCACCCCCGTACCCGCCAGGAGCTGCACCAGAGCCGCGGTGGCGGTGGCGATACCTGACAGGCGCATGGCCAGGTTGAGGGCGGTGCGTTCAGCCGCCACCAGGGCCGGCGCCGGCCCCTGAAGCTCCAGAAGCCGCTGGCCCAGGCCCACGGTCTCCCCATCCGCCACCAACAGACGCACCTGCACGGCGGGGTCAAGCAGGCGGAACAGCGCCTCCACCAGAACCCCCCCGCAGAACACCCCGGGGGCCTTGGCCCGCCAATGGGCCCGGCCAGGACGACCAGCCAGCGCCACAGCCGTGAGATCCCCGCGGCCCAGGTCCTCGGCCAACCAGGCAGCCAGCTGCTGCTCCAGCTGGGGAGTCAAGGTCAGATGAACCGCGGAGTGCTTTGCGGTCATCTCAACGCTGATGCTGCAGCAAACCGAGGGTGAGGTCATCGGGGTCGGTCTGGAGATAGATGTAGCCTCCGCCCCTGGCCAGCACCACCACCCGGTAGTTGTAGAAACTGCCCTTGGAATCCCGCTGGGTCATGCGGCCGAGGCAGTCGTTGCCCAGCTGGAGGCTGCCGCTGTAGGTGACCCGATCCGGGCGGCCGGCGTAGCTCGCCACCGCCAGGCCGCGCACCTCGCCGGCCTGCCACCACTCGCGCTGCACCACCGCATTGGCTTGCCAGCGGCCATCAGCCCAGCTCTGGCCCTGCTGCTGGCTGGTAACCAGACCATCGAGCAGGGCAGGGCTGCAGGAGCCAGGCTCCTGGGTGACGTAGCGCAGCGACAAAACCTCAGTGGGCGCCAGCACCAGCGAGGCCCGCGGCCGCCCCAGGTGATCCAGGGCCACCTGCTCGGCCATCGTTCCGGCGGGTCCCTGGCGCTCTACCAGAGCCCAGCAGGCGGAATCGGGCCTGACCCTGCCGGTGTAGCTGTCCTCGCTGAAACGGCGCCCTTCCCTCAAATAGCGCACCCCTTCGATGCGGCCATCCGGGAACCAGCGCTCCTGGATCAGCAGCGCGGTGGGTTCACCCCGGTGCTGGCCGCTGCCCAGCACCACATAGGCGCCGGCCGCCGGCGCCTGGCACTGGGCGAGGCCGGCGGGAGCCGGGGGCGCAGCCGCCGCAACCGGTGCTCCGACCACCCCGATCAAGGCAACAAGCAGCAGGCGGAAACTGGCCATGGAGCAGCAATTACTGAGTCGAGCCAGTCTGGCGGCTACTTGCCGATGCAGAACCGGGAGAAGACCCGATCCAGCGTCGCCTCGCTCACCTCCTCGCCCGTGATCTCGCCAAGGGTCCGCACGGCACTGCGCAGATCGATCGTCCAGAAATCCCAGGGCAGCTGCTGGACCCCCGCCGCCAGGGCCGCCTCAAGGCTTGCCGCGGCTGCCGCTGCCAGGTCGCGCTGGCGGGCATTGAGGGCCACCTGCAGGCCCTCCAGCGGGCCTGCACCACAGCGGCGCAACAGCTCGGCCACCAGCGCCTCGCGCCCCTCCCCCGTGAGGGCGCTGAACTGCACAGCCGCCGGCAGCCCAGCCGCACCATCCCCGCCAGCCGGCACCAGCCCCACGGGCAGGCCAGCGGCATCGGCCTTGTTGCCCACCACAAGCAGCACCGCCCCGGCGGGCACCAGTTCCCGCAGGGCCTGGTCCTCGGGCGTCCAGCCGGCGGTCAGATCAAACAGCAGCAGCACCGCATCGGCCGCGGCCAGGGCCTGCCGGGCCCGCTCAATGCCCAGGGCCTCGACCCGATCTGTGGTTGGCCGGATCCCGGCGGTGTCGAGCAGGGTGAGCGGCACCCCCTCCAGCACCAGCTCGCTCTCCAGCAGGTCGCGGGTGGTGCCGGGCAGGTCGGTCACGATCGCCCGCTCCCGTTGGCTGAGCAGGTTGAGCAGGCTGGATTTTCCTACGTTGGGCCGGCCCACGATCGCCACCCGCAGGCCCTGGCGCAGCAATTCTCCCTGGCGCGCCTCGGCCACCAGCTGCTCCAGCTCGGCGCGCACCGCCGCCAGCTCGGCCCTCACCGCAGCGCCATCGAGGGGCGGCAGATCCTCCTCGAAATCAACCCGCGCCTCCAGCTCGGCCAGCTGGTCGAGCAGGCGCTCGCGCAGGGAGCCCAGGCGCCGCTGGAGGCCCCCGTCGAGGCCCTCCATGGCCAGCCGGGCAGCGCGGCGGGAGCGGGCAGCGACCAGCTCGCCAATCGCCTCGGCGCGGGTGAGATCCAGTCGGCCATTGAGGAAAGCCCGCAGGCTGAATTCCCCCGGCTGGGCCCGCCGCGCCCCGGCCGCCAGCACCAGCTCCAGCACCCGCTGCACCGTGATCAGGCCTCCGTGGCAGTGCAGCTCCACCACGGTTTCACGGGTGAAGCTGCGGGGCGCCCTCATCAGCAGCAGCAGGGCCTCATCGACACGCTCGCCGCTGGCGGGTTCCAGCACGTGTCCGTAGAGCACTCGGTGGCTATCCCACACCTGGCGACCCGGGGCCTCGAACAGCCGCTGACCGATCGCCTCCGCCTGGGGGCCGGAGATTCTTACGATGGCCACACTGCCCTGCCCGGGCGCCACAGCCGTAGCCACCGCTGCGATGGTGTCCGAGACTTCCATGCCTCCATTCCACCCCGCCGCCGCCCTGCGCCGCCTGCTGGCCTGGCTCTGGCACCAGGAGGGCAGTCACGGGCAGCGGGCCAGGGGACTGGCAGCCGGCCTTTTCTGCGGTTGCTTTCCCTTTTTCGGGCTGCAGATCCTGCTCAGTGTGGGGCTGGCTTCGTTGGTGCGCGGCAACCACCTGCTGGCGGCGGCGGGTACCTGGGTGAGCAATCCCTTCACCTACCTGCCCCTTTACTGGTTCAACTACCAGCTGGGCTGCTGGCTGATCGGGCCCGGAGCGGACTGGCCCGGCCTTGAAAGCCTGCGGGATGGTCGCATCTGGCACAGCGGTGGTGCTTTCATCAGCCGCCTGCTGCTGGGCTCGATCCTGGTCGGCCTGGCCATGGCCCTGCTGGGGGGCTGGCTCTACTGGTACTGGCTGGAGCGGGAGCAGCAGAGCCGCCATCCCGAGGGCTGATCAGGGATTGGCCATGCCTGGAAAAACCATCAGGTCGATCTGGCCACCTTCCGGGTGGCGCCACTCGCGGAACTCCTCGGCCAGGGCGTGCTGCTCCCGGGGGAGACACTGTTCCTGCAGATCCTGAAGGCGCTGATGCACCAGATCGAGGGTTTCATCAATCAGCTGGGCCGCTTGCTCGGAGGTCATGGCTGGCTGGGCTGCAGGTGGCGTGGTTGTAGGCAAGCTGGCCAAAACAGGCTGTAACCACGGCAACGCCAATCAGACTCCGGCAACAAACCAGCCCTGGGCCAGCTGGTCAACCGTCCCATGGCCATGGCGGCCAACCGTTGCAAATCGCACCATCACGCCATGGACAAGCTCCTCAAGTTCAGCTCTGCCAGGAAGCAGTCTGGACGGGCTCAGCGATCTTCCACCTGGTCTCAAGCAGACTCCCAGGAACTGCGCAAGGGCTTGCTGCTGAGCCTGGCGGGCTCAGCCGCCCTGGGAATCCTGTTTGGCCTCTCCCACTCTGTGAAGCTCGACAGCCTGCTGGTTGCCAGCCAGGCGATCTACAACCTGATTAGCGGCGTTCACACAATGGCCAGGGGTCTGCTGCGCCTGCTGCTCGGAGTTGGCCAGATGCTCGGCTTCGCAGCCCTGGCCGTGGTGGCCGTGGCGGCCGTGCTCTCACTCGCCAGTGGGTCTGTGCGGATCGGCTGGAAACTGCTGCCCCAGCTGGAATCCGGCTGGGAACTGCTGGCGAATGGGCTAAACGGCATCACCGATCTGCTGATCCTGCCGCTGGCTCGGCCCAGGGCTTCTCGCCAGGCCGGTTCCCGCCGTGGCGCCTCCAATCAGAAAGCGGCCTGATTCCAGTGGAGCAAACCGGTGGAGTGGCGTTGCGAGGTGAGATCCTGAGCTGATGCGAGGATCATTCCTCTCAACTAGAACCTGTGGCAGACGGTAAGGGATCCCCGCGTTCGGCACTGTCCGGCCTGCTGCTGGTACTGGGTTCGGTGGGGGGCCTGGCTCTGTTGGGCTGGCTGACGGTGGTGATGCTCGACCTCAAGCACCTCAACACCAGCGGCTTCACCCTGCCTTGATCCAGCCTAGGATCAGCCGATTCCGGTGCGGGCGATATCAAGCACGTCGGCCATCGAGCGGATCTGACCGATGGTGCACAGCAGCTGGCCGGCACTGTCCAGTTCCACCCGCAGGTCAATGCGGGCTGGCTTGCCTGGTGTGGTGCGCACCCGGGCATCACTGACATTGATTCGGTGGTCGGAGAGACGGGTCAATATGTCCTTGAGCACACCCACCCGATCAAGCACTTCAATGCGCAGCTGCACTGGGTAACGCCGCGGGTTGGCCTTAACCGCCGGGTTCCAGCCCACCGGCAGGCGCCGTTCGGCCGGCACATGGCCCAGGTTGGAGCAGTCCTGGCGATGGATGGTGATGCCGTGGTTGCCAAGGGCCACCGCCCCCAGAATCGGCTCGCCGGGCAGGGGGGTGCAGCACCCCCCCAGACGGTAGTCAAGGCCTTCGAGGCCCAGGATTGCGCTGGTCCCCGCCGGTGGCGAAGGCTGGTGGTCGGCATGGGCGGCATGGGCTGAAAGCTCCGCGGCGACCTGCTCATTGCTGGGAACCGGCACAGCGGCGGCGCTGGCCAGACGCAGCTCCTCCCTGAGGCGGTTGAGCACCTGATGCAGGGTGACCCCACCAAAGCCGAGGGATGCCAGCAGGTCGTCGGTGCCGACAAGGTTGCAGCGGCGGGCCACCCGGGCGATCGCCTCTCCGGCGAGCAGGGCGTCGAAGCCGTCCCTACCCAGTTCACGCTGCAACATCTCGGTGCCGCGAGCGA
>JAYKGS010000002.1:0-25782 GCA_035284945.1 Synechococcus sp. | reverse complement strand
ACGGCCTATGAGCTCGGAAAGGAGGGTGTGCCCCACACGGTGATCGTCGACAACGCCGGCGGTCACCTGATGCAGCACGGTCAGGTGGATGCGGTGATCGTGGGCAGCGATCGCACCACCCGCCGCGGCGATGTGTGCAACAAGATCGGCACCTACCTCAAGGCCCTGGCCGCCCACGACAACGGCGTGCCCTTCTATGTGGCCCTGCCCGCCTCCACCATCGACTGGACGATCGGCGATGGCGTGGCCGAGATCCCGATCGAGGCCCGCAGCGCCGCTGAGGTGACCCACATCCAGGGGCTGGCGGCGGCAGAGGGCGCGATCACCACGGTGCAGCTGACGCCAACGGGCAGCTCCGGCTTCAACCCGGCCTTTGATGTCACCCCGGCGCGGCTGGTGACGGGTTTGATCACCGAGCGGGGGGTGACGCCGGCCACGGAGGCCGGGCTGCAGGAGCTGTATGCGAGTCGATTTCAACCTGAGCTTTCAATCTGATGTTTCAACCTGAGTTGAGCTGGAGCCAGCCTGGTTTCTGATCCATTCGCGGGATTGACGGAAGCAAGCTTGATATAGCCAGTTCTGCAAACTTCTTCGGTCACCATTGAGGATGCTGGTCAGAGCGCCCCTCGTCGTCAAAGCGCTTTTGCCAATCGCAACTGCCTGAGCGTGGCACGCTTCTTGGTCTGATGGGACTGCATGCGGCGCAAGATGTCGTCCAGAACCCCTACCGCGCTAAGCACATGTGGACCTTTGTTGAGCATGACGCACTCGGCCCGGTCCCCCATCGCAGCGTCCGTGATTTCGGAACGGGAAGGCAATCCTTCCTTGGCCAGCGTCTCTAGAACCTGCGTCGCCCAGATCACCGGAACGTGTGCAGCTTCGCAGATCCAGAGAATCTCCTCCTGAACTTCTGACAGCCGCTCAAAGCCGCACTCCACGGCCAGATCGCCGCGGGCAATCATCACCCCGCAGCGGGGCGACTGCATCGCGGTCAGCAACATGTTCGGTAGGTTTTCGAAGCCCCGCCGGGTCTCGATCTTCAGGACGATCGCTGGTGATTGATCCCCCAGATGCGCGAGGCTCCTCTGGAGCGATTCCACGTCATCCACACAGTTGGCGAACGAGAGTTCGACCACATCAGCATGTTGAGCCACGAAGGCAAGGTCTTCGAGATCCTTGGCTGTCAGAGCCGGCAGGCGGAGGTTGCTCTCCGGGAGGTTGATTCCCCTGCCAGCTCGCAGTTTGACTCCGCGAAGGCGCGTCTTTGTGATCAGGATCAGCACCCGCTCGGCCTCCACCCTCTCAACCACTCCGCCGATCTTGCCGTCGTCGAACCAGATCGACTCTCCGGGGCGCACGCTATCGAACACTTCCGGAATGGAGCAGCCGATCAGGGCGGGAGTCACTACTTGTCCCGCGCTGTCGCGAGTGGCCGGCCGGCCCGGCTCGAGGTTCCGCGCAAGGATCAGCCGCTCTCCCTGATGGAGGAGAATGGAGTTCTCGGTGGGCGGAAGGGTCCCCACAATCCCTTCGGGACCATCAATCTCGCCCTCGTTTCGCAGGGTGGTACCAGGAACTACGTAGGCCGTTTTTCTCGCTTCCAACCAGCAACCGCCTGCTGTCACCTCGATGACCACGAGGGTCCGCCTGGACTCCCGCGCGTCGGTGAATGTCACCCGTTCACCCGGTCGGAGGCCCGTCAGCCAAGCCGCTGGCAGCTGCAGAATCGCGTCGGCCGGTGACGGGGCAGGTTGGGGGACTGGCCCGGAAGTCAACCAGACTCGCGCCGGAGCGGTGACCCTGCCGAGGCTGTCGCGGTGGGGACGAATCCGGACCACCGCCGGGCCGGGCTCCAGTGGCCCGGTGCGAAGTTTCGGCCCGGCCAGGTCCATTACCACCCGGCACGTCCGCCCGAGGGTCTGCTCGGCTCGCCTCAGATGTCCGATCATCCGCGCCCACGCTGCGGCGTCGTCGTGGGCGCAGTTGATCCGCATGCAGTCCATGCCCTGCTCCATAAGGGCGTGAACGAGCGTGTATTGCTCCGCCGCTGCGCTGGGCATGGTGACCATGATCCTCACCCCGCGCCCAGGGGGCGCGGGACCAAACAATGCCTCGGCGTGTTCCACCAGCAACCGCTGGCCGGTGCTGAAATCAACGGCTTCGGTCTCCGGCGGTGTCGTCTGAGCCGGGCTTTCCTGCAGTCGGTTCACAATGGCCAGAATTGCATCCACCGTGGCAAGGACGTGCGACTCGGCGCGCCCGAGGGAGGAAAGCCCAAGGGCGGCCAAGCGCCACTGCAATTCACGGCGATCGTGACGCCGCAGGGTGAGGTAATGGATCAGATTCCGGGCGCTCTTCCGATAGTTGGCGTGAACCAGATCCAGGCGTGACGCCGACCGTGTCGCATCGGCGGCCATCTGGGCACGGATGGCCGTGAGTTCCTTGACAACGCACTCAAGAACGCACTCAAGGTTCCCATTCCCCAGCCCGGTCCCTCCGTTGGTGTGATCCACAGTAAAAAGGCTTCTTCTCCCGCGGCCAAACCCTGCCGCTGAGTGGCAGGCAAAAAGCTATCGCCATTGGGGAAGACTCGACGCCAGAGCTCAGCTCCCCTCCGTTTCAGTTCTCGCACTGGAGCTCAGCTTCAATCCAGGGGGTCAGACCACACACCCATGATGGTGTCCCTGCCTGGCCCGCCTTTGTCTGCCGACTCTCACTGCGAAGGGTCGCCGATCAATGTCGACCGCGAAGTGCGCCAGCAACTGGTGGATGTGGCCCGCCGTCTGAATGGCTCGGGGCTCAATCAGGGCACCTCCGGCAACCTGTCGGTGCGGATTCCGGGGGGGCTGTTGATCACGCCCAGCTCCCTGCCCTTCGAGCAGATGCAGCAGCAGGATCTGGTGGCGATTGATAGCAGCGGCCAGCCGCTCGCGGCGGTGGCTGGTGGGCGGCGGCCCTCCTCCGAGTGGCGCCTGCATGCCGATCTCCTCGCCAGTCGGCCCGAGATCCAGGCGGTGCTGCATTGCCACTCGATCCATGCCACGGCCCTGGCATGCCACGGCCGCCCCATTCCCCCCTTCCACTACATGACCGCCGTAGCCGGTGGCAACGACATCCGCTGCGCTCCCTACGCCACCTTTGGCACCGCCGAGCTCTCAGCCCTGGCGGTGCAGGCCCTCGAGGATCGGCTGGCCTGCCTGCTGGCCCAGCACGGTCAGGTGGCACTCGGAACCAGTTTAGATCAGGCCCTGCGCATCGCTGTTGAGGTGGAAACGCTGGCTCAGATGTATCTGCAAGCCCTGCAACTCGGCGAGCCGCCGCTATTGAGTGCCGCCCAGATGGCGGCGGTGCATCGGCAGTTCCGCTCCCTGCACTACGGGGCCGGCGCCTGAGCCCGCGCCAGCCACAGCCCGGTGCCGCCAAACAGAAGCACAAGGGCAAAGCAGACCCCCGTCCAGAGCGGCAGACCCCAGCCCGCCACCGCCAGGGGGGCCACCACCGTGATCACCCCACCTGCGAGGAAGGGCTGCAGCAGCAGCTGTTTGAGCGAGAAGGCGGGTAGGGCATCGCTCTGGTCTGCAGGGTCGGCCATGCGTAGCAGCAGCAGGCCGCTGGCCGCCACCCCCGTGGCCTGGCCGAACTCAATCACCGCCCGCTCAAACCAGTCGGCGGGCAGCAGCCGCGGGGCCAGCAGCAGTGTCACCCCCAGGTTCCACACCAGGCCGCCGACGGCCAGCACCGTGAGCGGCAGCCAGTCGGCCCTGAGCAGGCCCAGATCCAGCCCGGCGGTTGCGGCGGTGATCAGCAGGTCGGCCGAGAGGGTGCCCACCTGCCCCTGCACCGCCGGCGTGGCCCAGTGGGCCACGCCGCTGCGCTCCAGCGCCAGACGCACCAGCAGCGAACCCACAATCGCCAGCGGGAACACCGGCAGTGTCTCCACCACATCGGCAAAGCCATCCCCCAGCCCAGCGGTGAGCCAGCGCAGCCCGGCCAGCAGCCCTGCGCCGATCAGCACGGCCACTCCCACCAGGGCCAGGTTCACCGCCCAGGCCGCCGCACCACCCGAAACGCCACTGGTCGTGTCGGCTGGGTCGCCGGCGTCGCTGCCGGGCCCATCCGCCCGCAGCCAGCCGCGGCTGCGGGCCAGCACCACCACCAGCCCCCCCACCAGGGTGGAGCTCAGCAGTCCCACCGTGGCCATCGCCAGGCCCAAGGCCTGGCCGCCGGGAAAGCCCAGGGCCGCGTAGCTCGGCCCCATCGCGGCGGCGGAGCCATGACCCCCCTCATAGGCCACTTCGATAAGGCACGCCATCACTGGGCTCACCCCCAGCCAGGGCTGCAGTACCAGCAGCACTGCCAGGCCTCCCACCACGTATTGACCGAAGGCCAGAACCAGCGCCAGCGATACCTGGGCCGACACCGGCCGCCACAGACCGCCCAGCTGGGGTAGCGGCTTGCCCAGCAGCAGTGAACCGAACACCAGGGTGAGCAGCACCAGCGGCAGATCGGCCCACAGCTGCATCACCGCCGCTGGCAGCAGCGGCAAGGGCCCGGCCGGCGCCAGCAGCAACCCCAGCAGCCCCGCCACCAGGGCCTCGGGCACGCCCCAGAGCCGCAGCTGCAGCCGTGAGCCGATGGCCCGGCCCAGCGCCAGGATCAGGCCGAGGCAGGCCATCGCCAGCGCCAGCAGCTCCACGTTCGGCAAAAGGGCGATCACCTGGCTCACAGCTGGAAGTGGAGCCGGAAAAATGCCTCAGTGGTTTCTAGCACCTGGATCCGCACCTCGCCGCTGCGGAAGCCGTGGCCCTCACCGGCAAAGCGGTGCACCTCCACGGCCCAGCCATTGACCCCCAGAGCCGCCGCCATCCGATCGGTCTGCTCCGGTGGCACCACCAGATCGTCGAGACCCTGGAAGAAGATCACCGGACAGGAGATCTGATCGGCATGGGCCAGGGGGGAGCGGGCCCCATAGGTGGCCTGCGCCTCGGGCCAGGGGCCGATCAGGCTATCGAGGTAGCCGGCTTCAAAGCGATGGGTCTCACTTGCCAAGGCGCTCGGGTCGCTGACGCCGTAGCGGCTCGCGCCGGCGCGAAAAACATCGGTGAAGCAGAGGGCGGCCAGGGCAGTGAAGCCACCGGCACTGCCGCCTTCGATGGCGATGCGCTCTGCGCTGGCCTTGCCGGCTGCCACCAGGGTCTGGGCGGCGGCGGCGCAGTCGGCCACATCCACCACGCCCCACTGGCCATCGAGCCGTTCCCGGTAGGCGCGCCCGAAGCCGGTGGAGCCGCCGTAGTTCACATCCACCACACCCCACCCCCGCGTCGTCCAGAACTGGATGGCCAGGTTCAGGCCCCTCTGTGCCATGGCGGTGGGCCCACCGTGGCTCTTCACCAGCAGGGGGGCGCCGGGGTGGGCGCCGCCACTCGGTGGATAAAACCAGGCTTGGGTGCGCGCCCCGCCGTGCCCGGCAAACCAGAGCGGCTCGGGCTGACTGATGGACTCCAGGGGCAGGGGGCAGGGGGCAGGCGGGGTGTGGCGCCATTGACCGCCGCTGGTCAGGTTCAGCTCCAGCAGCCCTGATGGAGTGATGGGATTGCTGGCGATCGCCACCAGCTGGCCGGCTTCGGCTGCCAGCTCGGCCAGATCGTCGAAGGGTTGCTCTAAGGGCTGCCAGGCCGCCGACGTACCCATCCGTTCGGGGCTCAGGTGCACCCGCCCGAGCTGCCAGACCCCCTCCCGACAGGCCGCAGCTATCAGCTGCTCGCCGTCCCAGGTGGTGGTGCGCATGCCGTAAACCCACTGGGGCATGGCGAATTCGGCCTCCAGAGGCAGCAGGCTTTGCCAGGTGCCGTTGCTGGTGTCGAGTTTCTGCAGGTTCCACCACCCTGAGGTGTCACAGGCCACCACAAGCTCGGTGGGGCTGATCCACAAAGGTTGAAACACCGAAATCGCGGCAGCGTCGGCCCCGTCCTGGCCCGCCAGTGGTCGCGCGCCCTCCAGGCCTCCAGCAGCCGTCACGGCCGCGAGCCACAGCTGGCTGCGCTGCCAGGGCATGCAGGGTTGCTGCCACTCCACCCAGGCCAGCTGGCCGCCATCGGGGCTCAGGGCCGCGTAGCCGCAGAAGTCGGCCGGTTGGTGCAGCAGCTGCGGTTCGCCGCCGGCCAGGGGCACCGCCACCAGCTGGTCTCGACCTTCAGCCTCCATTACCCCGAGCCAGCGTTGATGGGCGGCATCGATCAGTCCATCGGCGAAGGCCCTGGGCCCGGGAGTGGTCAGCCGCCGTGGACTCCACTGGGCGCCGCAGGAGCTGCCATCTGGTTGCGTGGTCAGATGCCAGAGGCAGCGGTCCCGGTCATCAATCACCACCAGATCGGGGCCAGCCACGGCATAGACGCCGCCGCCGTATTCATGCACCCGGCTGCGGAGGTTCCAGGCGCCGGCAGTGATTTCAACAGCGGGCCCCAACTCCGCTGGGCTGCCGGCCGGGGGCTTGGCGCGCACCATCAAGGTGGTGCGACCCCGCTCCTGGGGGCGTTGCTCCAGCCAAAACAGCCGCCCTCCATTCAGCATGGGCTCCTTGAAGCTGGGGATGCAGCCCTCCACGCTGGCGGCAGCTAGGGGGCCATGGGCCGGAGGCGGGTCGGGTGACACGGCAAGCCCCCCTGGAGAGCCACTTAAACTCGTTCCATCGTTTCAGGTGGCCGTGTGGCACTGACCTTTTCCAAGATGGCCCTCGAAGCGGACCACAGCTACCGCAAGCTGATGGTGCCCAAGGAGCCCCTGGAGAAGCCTCCCCTCTCCATCCGTGAACTTGGCGATGACGAGCTCAGGTGCCGGGCCAAGCGCATCAGCAAGGTCGATGATGGGATCCGGGCCCTTGCCCGCGACATGCTTCTCACCATGTACAGCTCCAGGGGGATTGGTCTGGCGGCTCCGCAGGTGGGCGTTTCCAAGCAGTTGATCGTGATTGATCTCGATTTCGAAGAATCCGCCTGTCCGCCGATGGTGTTTATCAATCCGGAGATCAAAGTCACCGGAGCTACGCTCGACACCTATGAAGAAGGGTGTTTGAGCATTCCTGGGGTCTATCTCAATGTGGTCCGCCCTTCCGTTGTGGAGGTCGCCTATCGCGATGAAACCGGTCGACCCCGTCGTCTCAAGGCTGATGGCCTCCTGGCCCGTTGCATCCTCCACGAACTGGACCACCTCAATGGGGTGCTGTTTGTGGATCGGGTCACCGATGAACTCAGTCTTAATGAAGGCCTGAAGGAGAAGGGCTTCAATCGCTCCGATGTGCACACCATTCGCTGAGCGGGAACCATGCCGATGAAGCCCCTGGCAGGGCTGTTCCTTGCCCTGGCCTGCCTGCTTGGAATCGCAGCCACCGGCTCGGTGTTTGAGCTTGCCTACGGCGATCCCGACCTGGGAGCTCAAGCCACGGGCTGGATTCTGGGCCTGAGCCTGCCGGGCACGCTGGTGGCTCTGCTGGTGGCTATCCGCATCAACAAGCCTGCCTAGCCCGGGCTTCCCAGGGTGCATACGATTGCATCAACTCCTACCCGATGGCTGCGATGCGTTTGCCCGGTCCCCGCAACCCTGCCCTTGTTCTGGCAGCGTCAGCCGCCGTTCTCGGTGTCGGGGCAACCGCTCCCTCCCTGGCCAGCGCCCTGTTTCAAGCGGTCGACCTGAGTCAGGAAAGCTTTGTGCTGGTGGCTGCCCCGATCGGTGATGGCACCCGAGCCCAGCTCAACATCTATGAACAGGTGAAGCCAACGCGGCCCTGCTTCACCGTCGCATCAGTGCCGCCTGGCACCCCGGCGCAGGTGGAGCCGTTGCTGGGCAGCTTTGATTTCACCGGCATCTGCAGCCGCTTTATCGATGCCAATGGCTACTCAGTGCGGGTGGGCGGGGATGACCTGGCAGTCAGCTACAGGCTCACCGTGCTCCGCCAGAGTGGAGACAACGTGTTACTGGCCGTGCCCACCAAGGCTGGGGCGGGGCCGGAAATGGTGGTGGCCCGCACCCAGGGTCCTGGCACGGGTTTTCTGCAGCTGGTGTTTGAACCGGGCTGGCAGCTCAAGCGCCGTGCCTTCGGCGGCCGCAACCTGGGCCATGTCTACATCTATCGCGAGGGCTGGCCCGATTCCCTGGCCCAGCCACCCCTGCCTGCCCAACCTGATCCGTCAGCTCAACCGCAACAGCCAGTGCAGAGCCCTGGGCAGGGGCCAGTGCAGCCTGCCCAGGCCCAGCCCGGCAAATCCCAGGCATGAGGCTGTTGCTACATTTGTCATCTCAGTGAGCAGTTCAGCGCTTCATGACCCAGGTCACCGTCGGCGAAAACGAAGGCATTGAATCGGCCCTGCGCCGCTTCAAGCGCCAGGTGTCCAAGGCGGGCATCTTTGCCGATCTCAAGCGCCTGCGCCACCACGAAACTCCCGTCGAGAAATACAAGCGCAAGGCCCAGCAGCGCCGCCGCCGCCGCTGATTCACCAGCCGCTGGCCCCACGGGTGGTTGTCCTGTCCCGTGATCTGTGTCGCCCTGACGCAGGCTCAGCGGCCGAATTGGTCCAAGGAGCGGTAGTTGAGCGCTTCGGCGATCGCTGATCCGCCCACCCTGACTTGCCGGTCCATGTCATCGGTGGCGGCATTATCACCAATTTCCAGATCGCTGATTGTCTGTGCGACCCGCAGCAGCCGCGCCCCGGCTCGAGCGCTGAGCTGACGCTGTTCCAGAGCACCCTGCCACAGCATCAGTGCCTCGTCCGTCAGCTGCACCAGCCGATGCAGCAGGCCTCCCGGGATGCGGGCGTTGCTGCAGCCTTCGGGATTGCGGGCCGCCATGCGCCGCCTGGCTGCCTGCACCCTTGCGCTCACCACTGCGCTCGATTCGCCCTGGGCCCTCGGCAGGGCTGCTTCGGCCCTGCCGCTTGCAGCCGACCTGGGGCGGAAGGGTTCCGTCAGGGCCTGGCTCGATGGCCGGCGCATCACCACCTGCAAATCGATACGATCGAGCAGTGGGCCAGAGAGCCGGGCCCAGTAGCGCTGGCGCTGGGCTTCGCTGCAACTGCAAGAGCGCTCCGGGTCACCGAACCAGCCGCATGGGCAGGGGTTGGCCGCAGCCACCAGGGTGATTCGGCAGGGGAAGCGGGTGCGCTGCCGGGCGCGGTGGATCCACACCTCGCCGTCTTCCAGCGGCTGGCGCAGCTGGTCGAGAACGGTCCGCTGAAATTCGGGAAGTTCATCGAGAAACAGCACGCCGTGGTGCGCCAGAGCCAGTTCCCCCGGCCGCGGCACGCCGCCGCCGCCGATCAGGGCCGGCCCGGAGCAGCTGTGGTGCGGGCTGCGGAAGGGGCGCTGCAACAGCAGGCCTCGGCTGCTGTCGAGCAGGCCGGCCACCGAGTGGATCGCCGTGAGCTCGAGTGCTTCAGCGGCGCTCAGGGGCGGCAGCAGCCCCGCCAACCGCTGGGCGAGCATGGTCTTGCCGCTGCCGGGCGGGCCGCACAGCAGCAGGTGGTGGCCCCCGGCGGCGGCGATCTCCAGGGCGCGGCGGCCATGGGCCTGGCCGCACACGTCGGCGAGGTCAACCGCCCCGGGGTCGCTCGGGGTCGGGGCGGTTCCAGTCCTGAGGTGCTGCGGCCCGGGCACCCTGCTTCTGCCCCGCTGCTCCAGGGGGTCTCCTAGCCAGGCACAGGCCTGGGCCAGGTCGCCGGCGCCCCACACCGCCAGCCCCTCCACCAGAGCGGCCTCCCAGGCGTTGGCCATGGGCACCACCAGGGCCCTTGCCCCATGCTGGCGGGCCGCGATGGCGATGGCCAGCACTCCCCGGATCGGCCTCAGACTGCCGTCGAGCCCCAGCTCACCGGCACTCCAGATCTCCCGGCAGGGCTCCGGGGCCAACTGGCCGGAGGCCAGCAGCAGCCCCAGGGCGATCGGCAGGTCGAAACCTGGACCTTCCTTGCGCAGGTCGGCTGGGGACAGATTCACCACCACCCGCGTCAGCGGCACCTTCTGGTTGCTGTGGCGCAGGGCGGAGCGCACCCTCTCCCGGGATTCCTGCACGGCGGCATCAGCCAACCCCACCATCTGCAGCCCGGGGAGCCCCGGTGCCAGATCCACTTCCACCAGCACCGGCTGGGCCTCCAGCCCCCGCAGCGCCGCCGTCTTGCACCGTGCCAACATCACGCCTGGGGCCACTGGATCCCTAGTGCCACCCCCGTCCCACCCCCATACCCCCAGTGAGCCAAGACACGATCTTTGCGCGCATCCTTCGCGGGGAGATCCCCTGTGATCAGGTGTACGCCGATGAGCACTGCCTGGCCTTTCGGGATGTGGCTCCCCAGGCGCCGGTGCACGTGCTGGTGATTCCCCGCCAGCCCATCCCGGAGCTGGCCCAGGCCACCGCAGAAGATCAGGCCCTGCTGGGCCACTTGTTGCTGGTGGCCGCACAGGTAGCCCGCCAGGAGGGGCTAGGGGCGTTCCGCACCGTGATCAACAGCGGCGCGGCAGCTGGGCAAACCGTTTTTCATCTGCATGTGCATGTGATCGGTGGGCGTCCCCTGGCCTGGCCCCCCGGCTGACATCGGCGCGGCGACAATGGCCTGATCCGACTTCCCCCATGAATCTCTTCAAGGCCCTTCGCGACCAGCTGGCCAAGCTGCAGCGTCTCGCCCAGCCCTACTTCCTGCCGGTAGATGAGACCCGGGGCTGGCAGTTTCTGTTGCTGGTGGCCGCACTGCTGGCGGTGGTGGTGGGCAGCACCCTGCTTCTGCTGACGGGGGTGCTCGCCCTCAGTGGCGCCCTGATTCCCGAATTGCGCAGCCGCTTTCTGCCGGGGGTGCCGGAGCAGGTGGCGGCGATCTGGCGAAGCCCGATCGGGCCGCTGGTGATGGTTTTACTGGCGGGGGGGATGGGTTGTTTTGTGGCCTTCAGGAGCAAATTGAGGCAGGGCCGTTGGCTGCCCTGGTTGCTGATGGGGCTGATCACCCTGCTGATCCTGGTGATCAATGGGATCAATGTGGGAATCAGCTTTATCGCCCGCAATATTGAAAACGCCCTGGTGGCATATAGGGCAGATGATTTCTGGAAGATTGTTGCTATCTATGCGTTCTGTCTGGTGCTGGCTCTGCCGATCCGGGCGATCCAGAGCTATCTGATACCGAAGCTTGGCCTGCTGTGGCGCGAGTGGTTGAGTGGTCGCTTATTGAGTCGTTATTTGTCTAATCGAGCCTATTATATTCTAAATCCAAACGAGGAGTCGATCGAAGAAATTGACAACCCTGATCAGCGGATCTCCCAGGATGCGGCAAGCTTTACCGGTACCAGTCTGAGCGTTGCAGTGGAGATAATATCTGCCCTTTTGACTTTTGTCAGCTTCATTATTGTCCTGTGGACCATCAGCGATAAACTTGCCTTAGTGCTCCTTGGATATTCGGTAGGCGGAACGGCTCTGATTGTATTTGCCAGTCGTAAGTTGGTTATGCTTAATTACCAGCAACTCAAGCTGGAGGCCGACTTCCGCTATGGCTTGGTGCACATCCGCGACAATGCCGAATCGATCGCCTTCTACCGAGGCGAGCAGCAGGAAGCAAAAGAGGCAGAGCGGCGCTTGGGAGGAGCCATCCAGAACTATGACCGCCTGATTATCTGGGAAGCACTGATAAGTGTGATCCAGCGTTCGTACGACTACTTCTCCCGATTTTTGCCATGGCTTGTGATTGCGCCGATCTATTTTGCGAAGCAGGTTGATTTCGGCGTATTCGGGCAGGCCAGCATAGCTTTTAGCCAGGTACTGTTTTCGGTCAGTTATATCGTCAATAACATCGATCGCCTTGCCGCATTTTCCGCTTCGATAAGCCGTTTGGAGGGATTTCAGGGCAAGGTGGATGCGATTGGCAGCGATGCAGCCGCCCTCGATGCCCAGCTGGCCGCCACCAGTGGCGGCCGCAACGACGGTTCGATCCTGGTCAGCCATGTGGATCTGATACCGCCCCGCACCAACCGCACCCTGATCCGTGATCTGAGCCTGGAGGTGGATCGCAGCCAGCGCCTGTTGGTGGTGGGGCCTTCCGGTTGCGGTAAGACCTCCTTTCTGCGCATGGTGAGCGGCCTTTGGCCGCCGGCATCCGGACGGATTGAGAGGCCGAGCGAGGGCGAGTTGATGTTCATTCCCCAGAAGCCCTACATGCTGCTGGGCAGCCTGCGGGAGCAGCTCTGCTATCCCCAGCCGCCGGATCGCTTCAGCGATGGCCAGCTGCGCCATGTGCTGGAGCAGGTGCGCCTGAGCGAACTGGTGCAGCGCTATCTCGATCTCAACATCATTCAGGACTGGCCCCGCCTGCTCTCTCTCGGCGAGCAGCAGCGTTTGGCCTTTGCCCGTCTGCTGCTCAATTCGCCAAGGTTTGTGGTGCTTGATGAGGCCACCAGCGCCCTTGATGTGGCAACCGAGCGCCATCTCTATTCCCTGCTCAGCGAGCGGGATATGGCCTTTGTGAGCGTGGGTCACCGTCCCACCCTCACCAGCTTCCACGACACGGTGCTGGAGCTCGATGGCAGTGGTAACTGGCGACTGCTGCCTGCGGCGGGCTATGACGTGGGCCGTCATGCCTGATCCCATGTCTGCTGAGACTCCGCTCACCAATGGCGCTACCAGCGCCACCACCGGCGATATTCCGGCCTTCGGCTGGAGTGGTTATGCCGAGCGGGTCAATGGCCGTTTTGCCATGGTGGGTTTTGTGGCCCTGCTGCTGATCGAGGCCCTCAGCCGAGACACCTTCCTGCACTGGGCTGGTCTGGTGCCCTGAAAGCCTGCTCCGGCCTCCTGATGGCGCTCAGGGGATCTGGACCAGGTCGACCTGCCAGATTCCATTGCGGCTCACCTGCACGGCCAACTGACGCCCATCGGCCTGGAGTTGCACCGCTTTTGGCACACCGTCGGGCACCATGGCGATCGGCTGCAGGCTCTGCAGCGAGCGTCGATAGAGCACCAGCTCGGTGCGTCCCTCCAGTTGGCGCACCAGGGCGATTTTCTCGCCGGCCGCATCGATGCTGACGCTCAAGGGTTGGGCGTCGGCCCGGTTCAGGCCGCTGAGAAACTGGGCCTGCTGGTTCACCAGATCCAGCAGCATCACCTGCTCCCGCCCGCCCCGGCCGCTGATCAGGGCTAGCCAGCGACCCGATAGGGATGGCTCCCGGTTTGCTCCCAAGGCCTCAAGGCGGCTGTTCAGCGGCCCGATTGGTCTTGGCATCGGCCCCATGCAGCTTCCCAGCAGCTGGGTCAATGCCAGGAGTGTGACTGTGGCCATTGCATGCAATGGCACTCTCATGGGGGGACTCCAGGGCCGCCCCCCTGGATCGCAATCCCGCCCGGGCGGTCTGGCTCCAGCAGGCCCGCCAGATCGAATAACCTCACCCGGGACTGCCCGTTCTGGACCACTTGCACGGCCAGCCGACCTGCCTCCGGGGACAGGCTGAGTCGCAGGGGAGTGTGATCGGCCGGCAGGGTCAGCCTGTGCAGGGAACCGCTGAGCCGATCTTCGATCAAGGGAACCCGCTGGCTGCCCTGCTGCACCAGGGCAGCCACGTAGCGGCCGTTCCAACTCAGGGAGGGTGAGCTGTGGGGCTGGTGCCTCTGGAAGTGGCGCAGGTTCACAACTCGCCCGCTCGGTTGTTCCTGCAGGAGCAGGGTGGTCCCACTGCTGCGCTCCACCACGGAGGCCAGCAGCCTCCCCTGGCCGCTCAGGGCCGGCTCCTGGCGGCTGACTTCCGCGAGGCCTCCAGCTGGGCCGGCACTGCGGCGGGTGAACCAGGCCCCACTGCCGCAGCCAGCCAGGAGCATGATGCTGGCTGGCAATAGCAGGGCTGCCATGGCTGGCGCCGGATTGGGTAGGTTCAGGGCGCCTCAGTCGTCGAAGCGGGAGCTGTTGTCCCTTGGCCGGGGCTCGGCCGGTCCGCGGGGCTTCAGGGGGGTGAAGTCCGCATCGCTGATCTGCTCGCTGGCGGAAGAGATGGGCGAACCCTGGGGAATGCCTGCCGGAGTGGTTGGGGGGACGGGTTCAGGGGGGCTCTGCCTCCTGGTGGACCGGGGCATGGCCTCACTGGCTGGCGTGGGTCGACTGCCTCGACGGGATTCGGGGGCGGAGTCCCGCTCCCGGCGGCGGGAGCCGAAATCTGCGCCGGGCCTGGCTGCTGACCGCGCTGAGCCACCGAAAGGGCTGGAATCGCCCTGCTGACTCGAGCCTGCCCAGTCGGGCTGGGCGGGCCTGCGGCTGGCAGCCCGCTCGGGGATGGCGGTGCGTCTGGGCTGGCGGGCCCGGTAAAAGTCTTCTTCCTCACTGTCCTCGTCGCGGGAGGGAATGCGGCGACGCAGGGGCTGGGGCTCATCGAAACGATCCACATCGGCTTCGTTCCAGGCCCTTCCTCCCATCCGGGAGCGGGCTGGCCCCGGTGTGGGCATCGGTTCGTCGTCGTCGAAGTAGGAGGAGCGCCGCGCCTGCTCTGTGGTCACACCTCGCAGCCGGACGCTCTCGTAGGCGAAGAACACGGTGGTGCCGGCAAGCAGGAACTGGCCGAACTGAAGAATGGGATCCAGGCGCCAACCCTGAAAGAACAGGATGCCGCCACACAGCAGGCCGATGGCCGCGAAGAAAACGTCGTAGTCGCGGGCTAGGGCGGGCTTGAAGCTGCGCATGAAGTACAGCAGGGCGCCGCCGACGGCCAGCACGATGCCCACGATGCTGGCCCAGTTCAGGCTGGCGTTAACCACGGTGCCTCACCCGTACAACCATTGCTCCAGTGTAGGCAGGCTGGCTGGACTGCCCAGGGTCAAGGGCTTCAGAGGCGCCGGTCGAGCCGGTCGTTCTGGCTGATCAGGACTAGGGCAATGGTGATGGGCACCACCACGATCACGGCCCCCCAGGCGAGGCTGCTCAGGAAATTGGCGAGGGAAGGGGTCATGGCGGAGCCAGTTTCAATCGGAAAAGGGGGCCTTAATATTAGGCAGAGGCAGCGACTTCCTAGGCTGGCCAATCAGCTGCTTAGAGCTTTGTGACGGCCCTGCCCTCGTCTGCCCTGTCATGGGTCTCCCTGGCGTCAGGGGCCGAACTGGCTCTGGGGCTCGGGCTGGCGATCTGGACCCTGTTGTTTCTGTTTCGGATCGTGCTCACCTGGTACCCCCAGGTGGATCTGAGCCAGGGGTGGCTGCGCTTGATCGGCGGCCCCACTGAGCCCCTGCTGGCCCCCACCCGTCGCTGGATCCAACCGATCGGGGGTGTGGACGTGACCCCCGTGGTGTGGGTGGGCCTGCTCAGCCTGGCGCGCGAACTGTTGGTGGGACAGCAGGGGTTGATCACCCAGGTGCTGATGAGGGTCGGGGAAGGGGCCTAGGCGCCCGGTTTGGGCAGCATGTCCTGCTCCACAAACTTGGTGTGCACATCTCCAGCCTGGAACTCGGGGCGATCCAGCAACTGAAGGTGGAAATCAATTGTTGTGGGGATGCCGGTGACAGCACATTCCGAAAGGGCCCTGCGCAGGCGCCGCAGGGCGTGGGGCCGGTCGGTGCCCCACACGATCACCTTGCCGATCAGGGAGTCATAGAAGGGCGGGATCTCGTAGCCCGTGTAGACGTGGCTGTCGACCCTCACTCCCGGGCCGCCGGGGGGCAGCCAGCCGGTGATCCTGCCCGGAGCAGGCCGGAAATTCTGGCGGGGATCCTCGGCGTTGATCCGCACCTCGATGGCATGGCCCCAGAGTTTGACCTGGTCCTGAGCGATGGAGATCGGTTCGCCACCGGCGATACGCAGCTGCTCGGCGATGAGGTCGACGCCTGTGACCATTTCCGTCACCGGATGCTCCACCTGGATGCGGGTGTTCATCTCCATGAAATAAAAGTTGCCGTGGCGATCGACCAGAAATTCGACGGTCCCCGCACCTTCGTAGTTGATGGTGCGGGCCGCGGCCACGGCGGCCTCACCCATCTGGTGGCGAAGATCCGCATCGATCGCAACACTCGGCGCCTCCTCCAGAAGCTTCTGGTGACGCCGTTGAATCGAGCAGTCCCGCTCGCCCAGATGCACCACGTTGCCGTGGCGATCGGCCAGCACCTGGACCTCCACGTGCCTCGGCCGATCGATGAATTTCTCCATGTAAAGACCGGGGTTGCCGAAGGCGGCCTCCGCTTCGCCCTGGGCGGCCTTGAACAGGCCGGCGAGCTGGTCGGGGCCGGGCACCAGCCGCATGCCCCGCCCACCGCCGCCGGCGGTGGCCTTGATCATCACCGGGTATCCCATGCCATCGGCCAGCCTGGCGGCGGCCGTCGTGCTGTCCAGAAGCCCTTCGCTGCCGGGGATGGTGGGCACCCCCACCCTCTGCATCGTGGCCTTGGCGGTGGATTTATCTCCCATCGAACGGATCGCCTCGGGGGATGGCCCCACGAAGGTGATGCCGTGGTCGGTGCAGATCTCGGCAAAGCGGTCGTTTTCAGCCAGAAAGCCGTAGCCGGGATGGATGGCGTCGGCCCCCCGCGAGGTGGCTGCAGCCAGAATATTGGGAATGTTCAGGTAGCTCTTGGAGCTGGGCGCCTCACCGACGCACACCGCTTCGTCGGCCAACTGCACGTGCAGGGCGTTTTTGTCCACTGTGCTGAAAACTGCCACGGTGGGAATGCCCAGCTCCCGGCAGGTGCGCAGGATTCTCAGGGCGATTTCGCCACGGTTGGCGATCAGCAACTTGCCGATGGGCATCCGCGGCGACTCAGCTGATATGGGCCAGGGCGGACTGTATCAGTGGCTCCCATGTCCCCCCCAGGGGCTGGAAGCGGGGGGGTGGGTATATTGCGGGTCCGGGCTCCATTGCGGTGATCCCGGCCCGATGCGGATGTGGTGGAATTGGTAGACACGCACGTTTGAGGGGCGTGTGGCTTCGGCCTTGCGAGTTCAAGTCTCGCCATCCGCATTTCTTACCCCCACCCAGACCAGGCCTTGTCCGAACCGATCCGGCCTGATCCGGCGCAGATCCCCGCGCCGGTCTCGATCGTGCTGGTCAGCAACGGCCCCGGGGAACTCTCCACCTGGGTACGCCCCCTGGCCCAGTACCTGCAACGCCGCATGGCCCTGCGCCCCGCCGTGGCGGAGGCGGAGTGCAGCCTGAGCCTGGTGCTGGTGCCCTGCCCCAACGGCACCGGCCGAGAACACCTGGCTGCGGCGGGATGGCGGTTGTTTGAGCGCATCGTGCCGGCTCGCCAGTTCTGGTGGCTGCTGCTGTCCCCCCGACGGTTCGGGCCCTGGGGGCGGCGTGGGGTGGTGGTGTTTCTCGGCGGGGATCAGTTCTGGACCGTGCTGCTTTCGGCCCGTCTGGGCTACCGGCATCTCACCTATGCCGAATGGGTGGCCCGCTGGCCTCGCTGGAACGATCGGATTGCAGCCATGGGTCCCAGGGCAGCGGCCCGGCTGTCGCCGCGCTGGGCGCCCCGCTGCACGGTGGTGGGCGATCTGATGGCCGATCTCCTAGAGACGGCCCGCAGCGAGGCCCGATTGTCCGCGGGAGAGTGGCTGGCCCTGCTGCCGGGCTCCAAGCGGGCCAAGTTGCGGGTGGGAGTGCCTTTCTTGCTGGAGACGGCCGATCATCTGGCCAGGTTGCGCCCGGGCTGTCGTTTCCTGTTGCCACTCGCCCCAACCACCAGCATCGATGACCTGCTCGCCCAGGCGGGCCCGGCCAATCCGATTGCCAGGACCTACCGATCGGGGCTGCCGCGGTTGCAGGAGCCTGATGTGCTGGTGACGCCGGCCGGCACCCCGATTCAGCTGGTGCGAGAAAATCCTGCCTATGGCGCCCTGAGCCAGTGCGCCCTCGCCCTCACCACCGTTGGTGCTAACACGGCCGAGCTGGCGGCCCTGGGGGTGCCCATGCTGGTGCTGCTCCCCACCCAGCATCTGCATGTGATGCAGGCCTGGGATGGGCTGGCGGGGCTGGTGGCGCGCCTGCCGCTGCTGCGCTGGGTTTTTGGCCTGTTGCTAACGGCCTGGCGTCTGCAGCATCGGGGTTTCCTGGCTTCGCCAAACATCGCTGCAGGTCGTTTGCTGGTGCCCGAGCGGGTGGGCTCGATCACTCCCGAGGCGATTGCAGCCGAGGCGGCCGCCTGGCTTGCGGCCCCTGAGCGCCTTGCCGGGATGCGGGCCGATCTGCGCGGTCTGAGGGGCCGGCCGGGGGCGGTTGCCAGCCTGGCGGAGCTGGTTCTCGAGCTCTTGCCCCCGGGTTTGGGTGCCTAAGGTTCGCAGGAGTGTTTCGTTTCTTCCATGGCCGACGCCTCCAGCACCCCCCATCCCTCGGCCTGCGGCCTGGACAGCGGCCTGGCCCGGGGCACCAGTGAGGAGCAGTGGCGCCAGAAGCTCACCCCGGAGCAGTTCCGAATCGCCCGTCAGGGCGGCACAGAGCGCGCCTTCAGCGGCGCCTACTGGAACCACAAGGCAAGCGGGATGTACCACTGCATCTGCTGTGACGCCGAGCTGTTCAGCAGTGCCGCCAAATTCGATTCGGGCACTGGTTGGCCCAGCTTCTGGGACGGGGTTGGTGCAGGCGCCATCAGCACCCACACCGATCGCTCCCACGGCATGGTGCGCACGGAGATCCGCTGCGCCAACTGTGATGCCCACCTGGGCCACCTGTTCAACGATGGACCTGCCCCGACCGGGCAGCGCCACTGCGTCAACTCCGCCTCTCTGGTCTTCCGCCAGTCCTGAAACCAGGGAAGGAGAATCGGGCCCGCTTCACCAAAGCTGCTTCACCAGGGATCAGCCAGGTCTTCGGCCTCCACATCCACCGGCTCCCGGCTGGGCATGGGTGCCGGTCGACGTTGGGGAGGCCGGGGCAACGGTTCGGCCTGGAGGGGTCGGCGCTGGTTCTCGGGTCGACGCTCCTCAAAATCGGGATCCTCGAATCTGGAGGGTTCAAAAGGCCTCTCGTCATAGCGGGGTTCGTCCTCGTCGAGGTAACGGCGTTGACGCAGGGGTTCCTGCCGGCGCCTTTCCTCCAGCTCGACGTAGTCGAGTTCCGCCTCTGTTTCCAGGGCCCGGCTGGTGGCCGGCTGGATGCGGCGCTGTTCCAGCATGGTGGGCTGGCCGGCGGCTAACTGGTTTTCCACGGGCACCATGGTGGAGCGGTAGCGCTGCCGCTCCTCCTGTTCCCAGCTGGGCCCGCCGATGCCCAGCTTTTCCAGCAGGCCTGATCCCAGTTGCTTGAGTTTGTCCTCGGCCCCCTCGTAGACAATGATTCGGTCCGGTCCACTGCTGACTATCTCCTCCACGGTGAGTTCCCAGGTGCTGAGCACCCCTTCGCCCAGAAGGGGCACCCCCAGGGCGCCGATCACCAGGGTGGCCAACTCACCGGTTTCGATGTCGAAGCTGAAGCCCAGCACCCGGCCCAGCTGGGCGCCTGCCTCGGTGATCACCTTGCAGTTGATCACCTTTGAGTAGCGCTCCGGGTTGAAGCCCTCGGCCAGGGAGTCGGCCGAGTCCACCAGGATGACATCTCCCACCTGGCGGATCCGATCAAGGGGCATCCAGCGGGGCAGCCCCGGCAGAAAGCGGGTCAGGGGGTTGTCCCGCAGGCCGAGCGCCACCACCTCGCGCCGGTCGACATCCACCACAACTTCACCGACTACCCCCAGGCGCCGGCCGGTGTCTCGGGTGATCACCTGGGTGCCCATCAATTCGGAGCGCAACCAGAGGCGATCACTCGGGGCGGCAGCGGCTGCTCCGAGATCGGCAGAGGGGGGGATGGATGAGGTCAATGAAAGGGACATACCCGGGGCCCATTGTGGCCCACCTGGTTCGCCGGGGTAGGGGCTCGCTCAGGCCGCGGGCGGTAACCCCACCACCTGGGTGTGGGCTCCCCGGGCCTGGGTGACCCCGATGGTGCGGGTTGCGGCCGCGATCATTGGACGCCGGTGGCTCACCACCATGAACTGGGCCTGGTCAGCCTGGCTGGCTATCAGGGCTGCCAGCCGTTCCACGTTGACCCCGTCGAGGAAGCTGTCCACCTCATCGAGGGCGTAGAAAGGCGAAGGCCGAAAGCGCTGCAGGGCAAACAGGAAGCTCAGGGCTGTCAGCGACTTCTCGCCGCCGCTCATGGAGTTGAGGCGGCGTACCGCCTTGCCCCTGGGATGGGCCACCAGGGTGAGGCCCCCATCCAGGGGGGATTCGGGATTTTCCAGCTGCAGGTGGCCCTCGCCGTCGGAGAGTCCCTTGAAGATCGTGCGGAAGTGGCCGTCCACTGCCGTGAACGCCTCCAGGAATGCCTCCTGGCGCAGGGTCGCCACGGTTTCAATGCGCAGCAGCAGCTCCTCGCGCTCCTTGCTGAGCACCTCTAGGCGCTCCTCCAGCTCCGCCAGCCGGATTTCCAGCTGTTCCAGCTCTTCGAGCGCAAGCATGTTCACCGGTTCGAGGGCCTCCATGCGGGCCTGGAGGCTGCGCAGTTCTTCCTGCAGCGACTCCAGGCCCGCTTCGCGTACCTCGGCAGGGATCTCCGGCAGGGGATCGGGCAGCTCCCGCTCCAGCTGTTCCAGGCGCAGCTGGTCGCCGCGCAGCTGCTCAGCCAGGGAGTCGAGTTCCTCGCCGAGGCGTTGCAGCTCCCACTGTTTCTGCTGCAGGGCCTGGCGCTGGGCGGCAAGCTGGGCTTCGGCGGCATCACGGGCACGGCGTCGCTCGCGCAGGCGGGTCTGCAGCTCCTGTTGCTGGGCTTCGAGGCGCTGGCGGCTTTCCTGGTCGGCCTGCTGCCGCTCCTTCCAGAGGGCCCGCTCCGCCACCAGGTCATTGACGGCGGCCACCAGCCGCTGCTCATCGGTGGCCAGGGCCTCCAGCTGGCTGTTCAGTCGCTGAGCGGCCAGGGCCCGTTCGCGTCGGGTCGCGAGCAGCTCATCCCGCCGCCGCCGCGCCGCGGCCAGGGCGGCGTCGGCGGCCTCCAGTTCGCTTTGCAGCCCCTGCCAGCGGCCGGCGTCGCCGGAGGCCTCAACGGAAGCCTCGGCGCTCTCCAGAGCGGCCCGTTGGGCAAGCAGGGGGCTGAGGATCGTATCCAGCTCGACCTGGCGTGCCAGATCGGCCTGAAGGGAGGTCTGCAGTTGGTCCAGGCGGCTGGCCAGCTGCTGCTGGCGGAGCAGTTGGGGGGTTAGGGCCCGCCTGGCGGCACTGCGCTCTGCCTCCAGGGCCGCCAGGCGCTGCTGGTGTTCCAGCAGCAGGGGGCGCAGGCGCTCGAGTTGGTGGCCCAGCTCGGCTTCCCTGCGGCGGCAGGCCAGCAGGCTCTCGCCCAGCTCCAGCAACCGTTGGCGATGGGGTTCGGCCTCATCGCCATCATGGGCCCGCCCGAAGCTGAGTTGGCCGCTTCGCTGCTGCAGGCTGCCGCCGGTCATGGCGCCGCTCTTCTCGAGCAGTTCGCCTTCGAGGGTCACCGCCCGGCAACGGCCCAACTCCCGCCTGGCGTTTGCCAGGTTGTCGAACACCAGGGTGTCGCCGAAGACATAGCGGAACACCTCCGCGTAGATCGGCTCGTGGCGCACCAGATCGACGGCCCTGCCGACCAGCCCACCTGTGCAGCTGCCACCTGCCACGCCACCGCGCTGCAGGGCTGCCGCGCCGCTGCCAGGGGGGCCACCTCCGCGGATCTTGTTGAGCGGCAGGAAAGTGAGCCGGCCGGCCCGGCGCTGCTTGAGCAGCTCAATCGCCCGGGCGGCGATGCGGTCGTCATCGACCACCACCTGGCCGAGGCGCCCACCGGCAGCCACTTCAAGGGCATGGCGATTGGCCTCCTCCACCTCGGCGAGCTGGGCCACGGGCCCGTGGATACCGTCCAGGCCCGCTTCCAGCAGCACCCGCAGGGCGCCGGTGCCGCGGCTTTCGTGCAGGGTCTCACGGCGGCTGTCAAGCCGGGCGATCTCCCGCTCCAGGGTGGCCTGCTCCTGCTCCAGGCGGCTGCGGGTGCGCTGCTGCAGGGCGAGGGCCTCGGCCAGCTCCTCCACCTGCTGCTGTCTCAGCCGGGTTGCCTCCCCTATCTCCTGCCAGGCATTTTCGGTGGCCTGCAGCTCCGCCTGGGCCCCCTGCTGGCTGATTCCCTCCTGTCGCTCCTCGGCCCCCAGCTCCGCCTGCCGCTCCTGCTGCTGGCGCAGTCGCTCCTGCAGTTGCTGGCGCTCCGCCTCCAGTGGCCCGATCTGCTCGGCCAGTTGCTGGCGGGCCAGGTTGCGATGCTGCTGCTGCTCCAGCCAGCTGCCGGAGCGGCCCGCCACCTCGCCGAGCCGGCGGCGCGAGAGCTCCACCGCGCCTTCAGCGCTGCGGCAGGCCTGGTCGGCGGCTTCCAGCTCGGCCTGCTCGGAGCTGCCGTCGAGGCCCTGCTGCTGCTGGCGCAGGTCGCCCTGGCTGTGGGCCAGTTCGTGGCGCTGGCGTTGCAGTGCCTCGGCTTCGAGCTGGTGTTTTTCGGCCTGACGGGATAGTTCGCGGCCACTGGCTTCGAGGCCGGCAAGTTGGGCCTGCACGGCGATTAGCTGGTCTTCGCCGAGGGCTTTCACCTCCGCCTGCAACTGCTCGAGGTCGGCGGCGGCCGCCGCCAGCGCCTGCTCACTGGCGGCGATGGTTTCGCGCCCGGCCTGTTCCTGGGCGCTGAGCTCTTCGCGGCGGCGGCGGATGGCAGCC
Source organism: Synechococcus sp. (assembly GCA_035284945.1). GTDB lineage: Bacteria > Cyanobacteriota > Cyanobacteriia > PCC-6307 > Cyanobiaceae > Cyanobium_A. Next base: position 3,115 of record JAYKGS010000002.1, on the reverse strand, counting down.
TGGTTGGCCACTGCCGCCTCGAAGGCCAGCAGCTGCTCCCGCAGCCGGCCCGTGTGGTGGCGCTGGCGCAGGTCCTGGTAAGTACGGGCCTTGGCACAGTCGCGCTCGAGTTTCTGGCGGGAGCTCAGCAGTTCCTGCTGCACGATCGAGCAGCGCTCCTGGCGCTCGTGCACCTCATCGAGCTTGGTGCGACTCTGCTCGATCCGGGAATCGAAGAGGGCCACGCCCGCCAGCTCATCGATGATGCCGCGCCGCTCCCGGGCGCCCATGGAAACGATGCGGGTCACGTCGCCCTGCATCACCACATTGCTGCCCTCCGGATCCACCCGCAGGCGCCGCAGCTGCCCCTGCAGCTGCTGCAGGTTGCAGGGCATTCCGTCGGCGCTGAAGCTGCTGGCATAGGTGCCGCCGGGGGCCACCCGCAGGCGGCGGCTCACGGTCCAGGTGGGTTGGCCTGGCTTGATCCAGGGGCCCTCCTCGGGGGGCTCTAGGCCCGCTTCGGCTGGATCGGGCTGCCACTCGCTGAGGTCGAAGCGAACGCTTACCGAAGTTTCCGCTGCTTTGCCCTCCCGCAGCATGGCGCTGTTGATGAGGTCCGGCAGACGATCGGCCCGCATGCCGCGGCTGCTGGCCAGGCCCAGGCAGAACAGCACCGCATCGAGAATGTTGCTCTTGCCAGATCCGTTGGGGCCGGTCACCACTGTGAAACCCCCTTCGAGCGGGATCGTTATCGATCCGCCGAACGACTTGAAGTGGGTGAGCTGGACCTGATTGATGTGAACCAACAGGCCCGTGCGCCGAGCAATGGAAATTTAGCGGAGGGTTCCGAAATCTCAACCCCCTCCTTAGGTTGTGGGTTGAGCAGCGTTGTCGCCCCTCCGCCATGACCGCCGAAACGCATCCCCGCAGCGCTGGCCCCGAGGGCTTTCGCGATCGTTTCGAGACCCTGATCCCCACCATTCAGCGGCAGTGGCCTGCCGTGGCCCGCCAGACCCTGGAGGCCACCCGGGGAAGTTTCGACGAGGTGGTGGAGGTGATCGCCAGCCAGAGCGGCCGCACCGCGACTGTGGTGAAAGACCAGTTGCTCGAGCTGCTGGAGGTGGCCGGCGACCAGACCAGCCGCCTGGCCGACAACCTGGCGCCGCTGGAGGCCCAGCTCGAGAGCCTGCTCGATGAGCTCAACGCCACCCTGCGGCCCCGGATCGAGAAGCCAGTGCGGGAGCGTCCGCTGCTGGCGATCGGCATCGCCACGGGAGTGGGGATGTTGCTGGGCATGCTGCTTGCCTCCGGACGGCGTTCCTCATGACGGATCCGATCTCGCCCGGCGTTGCCCGGGTGGCGGCAGGCCGGCTCGGCGCCCTGATGACTTCCGTCATGGACCTGCACGTTCGCATCGCCCTGCAGGAGGTGGATCGGGAGAAGCGGCGCCTGATCAGTGGGGCTCTGCTGCTGAGCGGCGGGCTGGCCCTGCTGCTGCTGGCCCTGATCGGCGCCGAGCTGGCCCTGCTGCTCTGGCTGCATGCCGGCCTGGGTCTCAGCTGGATTCACGCCGCCCTGACGGTGGCCGCCTTCAATCTGGTGCTGGCCGGGGTGTTCCTGCGGGTGGGCGGCCAGCTGATCAAGGGCCCCTACCTGCCCCAGACCACCGCGGGCCTCAGCAAGACCACCCGGGCGATCCTGGGCCGATGACGGCTCAGCGGATCTCGTAGTGCAGCCAGCGGCAGTCGATGCCGCCGTTGCTGATCGGGATGCGGCGGCTGGCCTTCAGTTTCAGGGCCCCGGTGAGCTCCGGATTGCCGCTGAGCAGCCACAGACTCCAGCCTCTGCAGCGCTCCTTCACCATGCGGCCCAGGTCGGCGTAGAGGGGCTCCAGGGCTTCGCCCCCGCTGAGGCGCTCGCCGTAGGGGGGGTTGGCCACCAGGATCCCCGGGCCGGGCGGGGGCAGGAAGTCGCGGCAATCGCCCAGGCGCAGATCGAGGAAGTCGGACACGCCGGCCGCCTCGGCGTTCAGCCGGGCCTGCTCAAGCACGGCGGGATCATGCTCGAGGCCCACCATCGGTGCCAGGGGCGCGCCGCTGGTGAGGGCGTTTCGGGCCAGGGCAGCGGCGGCGTCGCGCTCCTGCTGCCAGAGCTGGGGGTTGAAGTCGGGCCAGCGCTCCAGGGCGAAGCAGCGGTCCAGGCCAGGCGCCCGGCCCAGGGCCAGCCGCGCGGCCTCGATCAGCAGGGTGCCGGAGCCGCAGAAAGGATCGGCGAGTGGCATGCTGCCATCCCAGGAGGTGAGGGTGATCAGGCCGGCGGCGAGGTTTTCCTTGAGCGGTGCCAGTCCCATCGCCGGCCGGTAACCGCGGCGGTGCATGCTGCCGCCGCTGCCATCGAGGCTGAGGCTGGCCATACCGCCGCCCAGGTGCACGTGCAGGGAAAGGTCGGGGTTGTCCAGGTCCACCGAGGAGCGCTTTCCCCACTGCTGACGCTGCATGTCCACCAGGGCGTTTTTGACCTGGAGGGCGCTGTAGTGGCTGTGGTTGAGGCCTGGAGCGCTGCCGCTGGCATCGACGCGAAACGTGGCACCAGGCGGCAGCCACTGGGTCCAGTCGGCGGCGCGCTGCACGCCGGCGTAGAGGTCGTGTTTGCTGCGGCAGGGAAAGCTCACCAGCTCTCGCAGCAGCCGGAAGGGCAGGCGGGCCCGCAGGTGCAGGCGGTAGTAGCCGGCCTGGTCTGTGCGGAAGCGCACGGCCCGGCGCAGCGGTGAGGCGGTCGGGCAACCCAGGGCCGAGAGCTCGGCGGCCGCGGCTTCCTCGAGGCCCGTTGGCACCACCGCCACTCCACTTATGGCCATGGGGTTTGGTTCGGTGATGCCCACCCCTGCGATCTGCGGTTGAAGCTGTCACAATGACGGAGTCCGGTTTTGGTCGGACTAGGTGGCTCACACCGGTGCTTCGGACAGCGGTTCGATTCCGCTCAGCTCCATTGCCCTTAAAGGGCCTTTCGCGGGGCTGCAATGGTTTCGACGGGGTATGAGGAGGGTGACTGAAGCCTGCTCGGTAAGAGCAAACCCGTAACAGCGAACAACATCGTTCGTTTCTCCCGTCAGACCGCCCCTGTGGCTGCCTGACCC
>JAYKGS010000001.1:0-5491 GCA_035284945.1 Synechococcus sp. | reverse complement strand
AGCTGGAAGCCCACCTGATTTGTCCCCATGGCCTGGGTGGCCTCGCCGCGGATGCGCTCCGCCTGGGTCAGCACCACCCCCTGGGGATCGAGCAGGGGCGAGCGGGCCAACTGCAGCTGCAGTGCATTGATCCGCGCAAAGCTGAGCGGGTCCCGCGCTTCCCCCTTTATCTCGAGGCTATCCGCAAGGATTTTCACCTCCCGCAGCCGCACCCCCTGGGGCACCCGCAGCTGCAGATCCCGCATCAGCGCCGAGCCGGAACGGATCGCCACCAGGGCGCTGGCCAGGTTGCGATTGGCACTGCTGAGCTGTTCTAGAGATTTATTGCGGCCATTGAGAGCCTGCTCTAGCTCGGCCACCTTCGCCTCCACCAGAGCCTCCCGATCGAGCGAAGCAAGCACGGACTGGGCTCGCACGGTGAGCAGCACTCCCAGCAGAGCCACCCCACCGACCAGCAGCATCGCCCAGCCGCAGCCACGGACCAGCTGGCCCCGTTGACGGGCCAGCAGCTCCTGGGGTTCGGCCAGGCCCAGCTCGCGGCGCCGCTCCCGCAGCAGGTCCAGACCAGCAGCCAGATCCAACTGGGCGCTCATGGGGGGCCCTCCAGCAGCGCCAGGCCCCGCAGGGCCAGGTTTCCATATTCGCCGGAATCCAGCAGCTCCAGTGGCTGGGGGCAGCTGAGCTGGAGTCGCTCCTGCTGCCCGGCTGCCAGCCCTGCAGCCAGCAGCAGCTCAATGGTTTGCGTGGCCTGCCCGCCCTGCTGCCAGCGCAGAAAGCGCAGGCAGGCTTCTAGCTGGCCCAGCCACTGATCCGGCTCCCCCTTCAGCAGCCGCTCGTAGAGCGGCACGCCAGCACGCCACACCAGCAGGCGCAGCGCCTGCGGCTCGGGCAGCAGCAGGCCCACGAGGGTTGTTGAATCCGCCCCCAGCAGCCGCTCCTGCAGGCCCACCATCCAGGCCACCTGGGCCGGAACCATCCGACCCAGCCGCACCCCCGCAATGTTGAAAACCTCAAGCCACTCCGCCAGCAGCTGGCGCTCGATGGCCACCACCAGGGCTTCGATGTCCCCGCCCCGGACGGGCATGACGTCGATCCAGGCCTGCTCCAGGGCAAAGGGCAGGTTCAGATCAGGCTGGAGCGACCGCAGTTTCCGGGCCGGTTCCTGGGGCCAGGCCCCTAGGGGCCACTGCAATGCCCGCCAATAACAGGCCGCCGCCGGCAAGGCCACGCTCAACAGGGCCTTGATCTGGCCATGGCTCAACAGCAGATCCCCGAGGAAATCGCCCAGGGCCTCAGTCTGCAGGGGTCTGCCCCCGCGGCAGGTGGCCGCCGGCAAGGGCACTATCCAGGGGGCCTGCGGGGGCTGGTTGGCCGTCGGCAGGCGCTGGGCCGTGAGCACCAGGTCGCTGAGATCGAGCAGCACCTTGGTGGGAAACAGCTCAGACCGCAGCGTCTGCCACTCCTCCTGCGCGCGTGCGACGACCAACGGGAAGCCCGAACCACCGCCTGAAGGTTATCGAGAGTTCACCGCCAGGCCAGGCCAGACCCCACAGCTGCGCCGATGTGGGCCAGGCCATGGCGCTCGAGCTGGCTGGCCAGACCCGCCAGGATCCGGGGCACCAGAGCCGGCCCCGCATAGATCCAGCCGGTGTATATCTGCACCAGGGAGGCCCCGGCGGCGATCCGCTCCCAGGCGCTTTTGGGCGAATCGATGCCGCCCACCCCGATCAGGGGCAGGGCAGGGCCGGCCGTGGCCCGCAGCCGCCGCAACACCTCGAGGGCCCGGCCCCGCAGGGGGGCTCCGCTCAGCCCGCCGGCCTCCTCCCCCAGGGTGCGGCCGGTCTGGGCCAACCGGCGCTGCTCCAGGCCGAAGCGGTTGAGGCTTGTATTCACGGCAATCACGCCGGCCAATCCCTCCTCGTAGGCGATACGGGCAATCGCATCGATGGCGTCGTCTTCCAGGTCGGGAGCGATTTTCACCAAAAGCGGCGGGCAGGCCGGGAGGCGCCGCAGCCGCTCCACCAGGCGCCGCAGCAGGGTTTCCTGCTGGAGCTCCCGCAGCCCGGGCGTGTTGGGTGAGCTGACGTTGATCACGGCGTAATCGGCCAGGGGCGCCAGCAGCTCCAGCGACGAGGCGTAGTCGTCTGGAGCCAGCTCAAGCGAGGTGAGCTTCGACTTACCCAGGTTGATCCCCAGCACGGCGGGGCGCCGACCGGGCGGGGGCAGCTGCTGGCGCTCGAGGGTGCGGCGCAGCACCTGGGCCCCATTGTTGTTGAAACCCATCCGGTTCAGGGCTGCCTGCTCCGCCACCAGCCGAAACAGCCGCGGCCTGGGATTGCCCGGCTGGCCGAGCCAGGTCACCGTGCCCAACTCGGCAAAGCCGAAGCCGAAGAGGTGCCAGATGCCAGCCGCCACCCCATTTTTGTCAAAACCGGCCGCCAGGCCCACCGGATTGGCAAAACGACAGCCGAACAGGCTCTGCTCCAGCCTGGGATCGGGGTTCTGCAACTCCGCCGCCAGGCCCGCCAGGGCCCCGCTGACGATGGGCCAGGTCCGCCTCAGGGAGGCCTGGCCCAGGGCCGTGAGGGTGAGTTGGCTCAGTTGCTCGGCATCGGCGCCCTCATCCCGGCTGAGCAGGGGGCCCAGCAGCCGCCGATAGAGCGCATCCGTATTGGTTGCCCCAGCTGGATTTAGCATCGCCCGCCGCCTACTCCCGATCCGCCAATCCTCCCGCGTTCCTCTGCAAACGCCAGCGCCCACCCCCCAGGGGCAGCACCTGCCAATCCCGCCACACCCAGGGGTCGCTGCGGCGCTCCAGCTGCTGCATGGGCTGCTCCACCAGCTGGGCCAGCTCCACCAGGCTGAGGCCGTAGCCCTGATCTGCCAGCCGATCGGCCAGTTCCAGGCGGCTGAGCAGCTGTTGCAGGCCTGGAGGCGGCACATCTGCTGCGATCCGGGCGCTTGCCACCACCTCCCCGGCCGCCATCGCAGGCATCTGGCCGTGGGAGAAAGCCACGGCGATGGCATCGCAGCGGTCGTTGTCTGGGTCACCGCTGTGGCCCTTTACATGCACCAGCTCCACCCCCGGCAGCCGGGCCTGATCCAGCTGTTCCCACAGATCCCGGTTAAGCACCACACCCCCGGAGGCCGTGCGCCAACCCTTGCGCTTCCACCCCTGGATCCACTTGCCGTAGCCATCGATCAGATAGCGGCTGTCGGTGCGGATCGTCAGGCCGGAATCGTGGGGCAGCTCCCTGAGGGCCTCCAGCAGGGCCAGGGCCGCCGTCAACTCCATGCGGTTGTTGGTGGTGGCCCGCTCGGCACCACCCATTTCATGGACCGAGCCATCGTCAAAGCGCAGCAGGGCCCCCCAGCCGCCTGGCCCGGGATTGCCACTGCAGGCGCCATCACAGGCCGCAGCCACCACTCGCACCGGCTCAGCAGCCACTGGACAACTCCCGAAAGTTCGCTAAAGAACACTTCTGACTGACCCTGCTTCGCCACCTGCCCCGCCTCCTACTCCGCCATGGCATCCCCCATCCCAGGCCCAGCCAGTCGTCTGACCTATCGAACCTACCTGGGCCTGGCCGCCCTGGGCCTGGCCGCGATCAGTCCTCTGGCCCAGGCGGCCAACCTGTTCACCAGCCAGCCCCTGGACGCCAGCCGGTTCGCCGTGCTCGCCAGACCCGTCGGCACCCGCAGCTGGAACCTGCTGGTGCTGGAGCAGATCAGGCCCCAGCCCCTCTGCTGGGAGCAGCGTCCAGACGGGCTCACCGAGCCGACCCTCAACCGCTTTGACTTCACCGGCATCTGCAACCGCTACCTCGACAGCAACGGTTACTCCCTGCGCATCGGTGATCAGGATCTGGCCAGCCGCTACAGGCTGCAGCTGCGTCAGAGCGGAGCGGAACTGCGGCTGGAGGCAAGTACCGCCAGCGAAGCCACCGTGCTGGTGGTGGGCAGGGGCCAGGTGCCCATGCGAGACAAGGATGGCTTTGTGGCACTGACACTGGAGCCAGGCTGGGACCTGCAGCGGCGCAGCTTCAACGCCCAGACTCTCAACCACATCTACTTCGCCAACCCCATCCCCCTGCCCCTGCTGCAGGCCGCTGCCAATGGCGGCCTGGCGACCACCGCCCAGCCGCCGATGGCGCCCCCACCCCTGCCGGCTGAACCAACAACCGGGACAGGCCGCAGCCAGCTGCTCGCCCAGGGGCCGATCCGCCTGCCGGTGATCCCCTTCCGCGAGTGACAGTCCGCGAGTGACAGTTGACAGAGAGGCCTCCCCGCCCTGACTCGGCCCAATCCCGCCTTTAAGTTTCTGGAGTGTGAGGAGTGGGAGCGCTCTTCCAGGGTCGAAACGAGGCAAGACTCCCGGAATCGTTCCAACTCAGAGCCCTGCCATCGGCAGGGCTTTTTTCTTGTTCACCCCGGCGCCCGGTCGCTAGAAAATCGGCCCCGGATGGGGCCGGGGCCGGTAAATCCAGGGCCGTCAGGGCCGCAGCGGGCCCCGTCAGCCCTGGACGATCACTTGATGGTGACCTTGCCGCCGACCTCTTCGACGACCTTTTTGATGGTTTCGGCGTCAGCTTTGGCGATACCTTCCTTGATGGCGCAAGGGGCGCTTTCGACCAGGGCCTTGGCTTCGCCCAGGCCGAGGCCGGTGACCTCGCGGACGGCTTTGAGCACCTTGATCTTGGCGGCAGGATCGAAGCTGTCGAGCATGACGTCGAATTCGGTCTGCTCCTCAACGGCTTCAGCAGCCGCTGCGGGAGCTGCAGCCATCACCACGCCGGCGGAAGCGGCGGCAGAGACGCCGAAGGCCTCTTCAATCTGCTTGACAAGCTCGGAAGCTTCAAGCAGCGAAAGGGTTTTGAGCGATTCGAGAATGTTGTCGGTAGTAGCAGACATGGTTGGGAATCAGCAACAGAAAGGGGAAGTCGCTTGAGCTCAGCTGCCGCTTTCGGCGTGCTGCTTGAGCGCCCGGGCAAGACCGGATGGAACCTCGTTGATACCCACGGCCAGCTTGGTGGCCACGGCATTGATCGCACCGGCGATCTGGGCCATGAGCACCTCCTTGGAGGGCAGTTCCCCGATGGCCTTGATGTCGTTCTGGGAAAGGAGCTGGCCTTCGAAAAGGCCACCCTTCACCTCCGACTTCTTTGTGTCCTTCTGGAAGGACTGCACGGCCTTCACCGCACCACCCACATCGCCCTTGACCAGAACGAAGGCGTTGGTGCCGGTGAGCAGGGAATCGAGATTCGACCAGGCGCCATCGCCATCAATGGCCCGGCGCATCAAGGTGTTTTTGGTCACCTTGCACACGCCGTTGCTGGCCTGCAGACGGGTCCGCAGATCAGACATCTCCTTGATGGTCAGGCCCTTGAAATCGAGGACCAGCGCCATTTCGGCCTCGCCGAGGAGCCCCTTGAGCTCTTCGACGATCTGTTGCTTGTTCTCCAGAGTGCGGCCCATAGGGAAGGAACGGATC